>NZ_CALXHK010000076.1:0-6909 GCF_944388085.1 Candidatus Allofournierella excrementigallinarum
GCGAAGTACTTGATGGTGCGGACCATCTGGCTGGTGTAGCTGTTCTCGTTGTCGTACCAGGACACGACCTGCACCTGGTAGGTGTCGTCGTCGATCTTGGTGACCATGGTCTGGGTGGCGTCGAACAGGCTGCCATAGGTCATGCCGATGACGTCGCTGGACACGATGGGATCCTCGTTGTAGCCGTAGCTGTCGGAAGCGGCGGCCTTCATGGCGGCGTTGATGCTCTCCTTGGTCACGTCCTTGCCCTTGACGACGGCCACCAGGATGGTGGTGGAGCCGGTGGGAACAGGCACGCGCTGTGCAGAGCCGATCAGCTTGCCGTTCAGCTCGGGGATGACCAGGCCGATGGCCTTGGCGGCGCCGGTGCTGTTGGGAACGATGTTGGCGGCGCCGGCGCGGGCACGGCGCAGGTCGCCCTTGCGGTGGGGGCCGTCCAGGATCATCTGGTCGCCGGTGTAGGCGTGCACGGTGGTCATGATGCCGCTCTGGATGGGATAGGTGTCGTTCAGCACCTTCGCCATGGGAGCCAGGCAGTTGGTGGTGCAGGAAGCGGCGCTGATGATCTGGTCATCGGCGGTCAGGGTGTTCTCGTTCACGCTGTAAACAATGGTCTTCAGGTCGTTGCCGGCGGGGGCGGAGATGACGACCTTCTTGGCGCCGGCTTCGATGTGAGCCATGGCCTTGTCCTTCTTGGTGAAGAAGCCGGTGCACTCCAGCACCACGTCCACGCCCAGCTCGCCCCAGGGCAGCTCGGCGGGGTTGGGGTTCTTGTAGATGGTGATCTTCTTGCCGTCCACGGTGATGGAGTCCTCACCGGCCACCACGGTGTGGCCGTCGTAACGGCCCTGGGCGGTATCGTACTTCAGCAGATGGGCCAGCATCTCGGGGCTGGTCAGGTCGTTGATGGCCACCACTTCGTAGCCCTCCGCGCCAAACATCTGACGGAAGGCCAGACGGCCGATGCGGCCGAAACCATTGATTGCAACTTTCACTGCCATTGTAAAATCCTCCTTATGATTCGCGTTGCGCCCTTGCGGGCGGAACATCTCACGGCTGGTTTTATTGTATCGCAATTTTTTTCAAAGCACAAGTGGTTGTGAATGATTTAACACAAAAATGCAAAAGAAAACTTTGGAAGGTACAACCCGCGCATGAACCGCACCCGCCCCGCCACACTAAGGGGAGAATACCGGGCAAGGGAGGAACGACGGCCATGGATCTGCGATGGGAGTGCGCCCGCCGCACGGCGGCGCTGCTGCGCGCCGAGTGCGCCGAGGTGCTGACGGCGGAGGGGGCGGCCCGGCGCGCCGCCGCCTACCGCATTTTGCGGGCGGCGCAGAACCTGGAGATGTGGGCGCACCTGACCGGCGCAGGTCTGCCGCCGCGGGTGATGGACCTTTCCGCCAGCGCCCGGGCGCTGGTGGAGGCGGCCCGGGAGGTGTGCTCCACGCCCCCTTCCCTGCTGCGCTTTTCCGCCTGCGGCCAGCCCCTGCCGGTGGCCGCCGCCGAACCGGCCTTCGGGGCGGTGCTTTTGAACCTTCTGTGCAACAGCCTTTTGTATGGCGGGGCAACGCCGGCGGTGAGCGTGCGCTGCCTGCGCCAGGGCAGCCGGGCGGTGCTGCTTTTGCGGGACTGGGGGCCGGGCATCCCGCCCCACCGCCAGCGGCTGGCCCTGACCCCCTTCGCCGGCACGGGCAGCCTGCCGGGGCTGGGGCTGGGGCTGCCTCTGGCCGCCGCTTTCGCCGCGCGCTACGGCGGGGCCTTCACGCTGGAGAGCCGGCCGGGCAAGGGGGTGGCGGCGGCGCTGTCGCTGCCGCTGTGCCCGGTGGCAAAGCTGCCCCGCCCGCCCCACGCCGCCGCCCTGCTGGCCGACCGCTACAGCCCGGTGTACGTGCAGCTGTCGCCCCGGTGCGTGCTGCCCGATTGACCGGCGAAAGAGGCTATATTATAATGGATGTGCAGGATTTTTCGGGAGGCAGGACATGGAAAAGCGCATTTGCATCCTCTACACCGGCGGCACCATCGGCATGGTGCCCACCCCCAGGGGCTACGCGCCCCGGCCAGGGTATCTGGGCCCGCTGCTGGCGGCCATGCCGGAGCTGACCGGTCCCGAGGCCCCCGCCTGGGACCTGGTGGAGATGGACCCTCTGCTGGATTCCTCCAACATCGCCGTGGGCGAATGGAACGCCATCGGGCAGGCCATTTTTGAACGCTACGACAGCTACGACGGCTTTGTGGTGCTGCACGGCACCGACACCATGGCCTACACCGCCGGGGCGCTGAGCTTCATGCTGGAAAACCTGCAAAAGCCGGTGGTGCTCACCGGCAGCCAGATCCCCCTGTGCCGCCTGCGCAGCGACGGGCGGGAGAACCTCATCACCAGCCTGCTCATCGCGGCCCAGGGAAAGGCCGCCGAGGTGTGCCTTTATTTCGGCGGCAAGCTGCTGCGGGGCTGCCGGGCGGTGAAGCGCTCGGCAGACGGGCTGCAGGCCTTTTTCAGCCCCAACTACCCGCCGCTGGCGCTGGCGGGGGTGAACATCCGCTACGACGACGCGGCCCTGCGCCGCCCCGCGCCCCGGGGCCCGGCGGCGCTGGCCCCCTTCGGCAATGTGCCCATCGGGGTGCTGAAGGTATTCCCGGGCATCCAGTTCGATCTGTTCGAGCCCATCATGACCCGGCGGCTGCGGGGCATCGTGCTGGAGACCTTCGGCGCGGGCAACATCCCCGACGAGCAGGGGGCGCTGCCGCCCCTCATCCGGAAAGCGTGGCAGAACGGCGCGGTGCTCACGGTGTGCAGCCAGTGCTTTGAGGGCGGCGTGCTGCTGGGCGAATACGCCGCCAGCGCGGCGCTGGCGGCGGCGGGCGCGGTGAGCGGCGGCGACATGACCACCGAAGCCGCCGTTGCCAAGCTCTATTACCTGTTCAGCAAGGGGCTGGACGCCGCCGCCGTGAAGGAGAAAATGGGCGAGAACCTGCGGGGCGAGCGCAGCGGCAGCCTTACATAAACGCGCAAAAGGGCCCCCGCCGGGACATTCCCGGCGGGGGCCGCGTTTCATTTTTCAGCGTTTGACGACCTTATAAAGCTGGATGACCACGGTGGGGGCCACGGCCAGCAGGGCGATCTGGCCCAGCTGGGCGGCGGAAAGGGCGCTGACGGCGAAGAGGCCGGAGAGGCCCGGCACGAACAGCACCGCGGCCAGCAGCGCCACGCCCAGCACGAAGGCGCCCAGGGAATACCAGTTGCCGGAAAAGCCCAGCTTGAAGATGGAGGCCCGGCCCCGGCAGTTGAAGCCGTGGAACAGGCGCGCCAGCGTCAGCGTGGCGAAGGCCATGGTGCTGGCCAGCGCCGCGCCGCCGGCAAAAAGGCCCAGGTAGAAGGCGGTCATGGTGGCCGCGCCGATCAGCGCGCCCTGGCCGCCGATGGCGCCCAGCAGGCCGCGGTCCAGCAGGGGGGCTTTGGGGTCCCGGGGGGGCTGGTCCAGCAGGTCTTCGCCGGCGGGCTCCATGCCGATGGCGATGGCGGGCAGGCTGTCGGTGAGCAGGTTGATGAACAGCAGGTGCACCGCCTGGAAGGGCACCGGCAGCGCCGCCAGCGAGGCCCACAAAACGCACAGGATGCCCGCCGTGTTGCCGGAAAGCAGGAACTGGATGGCGTTTTTGATGTTGGCATAAACGCCGCGGCCGTTCACCACCGCCCGCACGATGGTGGCGAAGTTGTCGTCGGTGAGGATCATGGAGGCGGCGTCCTTGCTGACCTCGGTGCCGGTGATGCCCATGGCCACGCCGATGTCCGCCCGCTTGAGGGCGGGCGCGTCGTTCACGCCGTCGCCGGTCATGGACACGATGCTGCCCCGGCGCTGCCAGGCCTCCACGATGCGGATCTTATGCTCCGGCGACACCCGGGCGTAGACCGACACCTTGGGCAGCACCTCGTCCAGCTGCCCGTCGGTCATGGCCGTCAAAGCCGCGCCGTCCAGCGCCTGGTCCCCCGGCTGCATGATGCCGATCTTTTCGGCGATGGCGCTGGCGGTGACCTTGTGGTCGCCGGTGATCATGATGGTGCGGATGCCGGCGCGGCGGGCGTCCGCCACCGCCTGGATGGACTCGGGCCGGGGCGGGTCCACCATGGCCACCAGGCCCACGAAGGTGAAGTCCCGCTCGCTGGCCATGGTCAGCGGCTCGCTGTCGTCCAGACGCCTGCGGGCAAAACCAAGCACCCGCAGCCCCTGCCGGGACCAGCTCTCGTTCACGCCCATCAGCAGGGCTTTGTCCTCCTCTGTGAGGGGGCGCTCGCCCTCCGGGGCAAGGATGCGCGCCGAGCGGGCCAGCAGTTCGTCCATGGCGCCTTTGGTGTAGAGCGTGCGCTCGCCGTCCACCCGGTGGAGGGTGCTCATCAGCTTGCGGTCGGAGTCAAAGGCCAGCTCGCCCAGGCGGGGGCACTCGCCGCGCAGCGCATGCTCGTTCATGCCCATGCCCCGGCCCAGCTGCACCAGGGCGATCTCGGTGGGGTCGCCCACCGCGCCCTCCTCGCTCATGGTGGCGTCGCTGGCCAGCAGGCCCATCCGGGCCAGCAGGGTCTGGGCCGGGTCGGCCGCGGTCATGTCCGCCGCTTCCAGTTCCCGGCCTGCCACCCAGGCCTTCTGCACCTGCATGCGGTTCTGGGTGAGGGTGCCGGTCTTGTCGGAGCAGATGACCGACACCGCGCCCAGGCTCTCCACAGCCTTCAGGTCCTTGATGACGGCGTTCTGCCGGGCCATCTTCTGGGTTCCCATGGCCAGCACGATGGTCACGATGGAGCTGAGGGCCTCGGGGATGGCGGCCACCGCCAGGGCCACGGCGAACATCAGGGAGTCCAGCACGGGCATGCCGCTGCGGAAGACGGAGAGCAGGAACACCACGCCGCAGATGGCCATGATGACCGCCGCCAGCTTGCCGCTGAAGGCGTCCAGGCTCTGCTGCAGGGGGGTCTTGCGCTGCTGGGTGCGGTTCATCAGCGCGGCGATGTGGCCGATCTCGGTGTCCATGCCGGTCTCGGTGACCACCATCAGGCCCCGGCCGTAGGTGACGAGCGACCCGGAATAGGCCATGTTCTTGCGGTCGCCCAGGGGGATGTTCTCCCCTTCCAGCGCGCCGTCGACCTTTTCCACCGGCTCGCTCTCGCCGGTGAGGCTGCTCTCGTTGATCTTCAGCGACCAGCTGTTCAAAAGCCGGCCGTCGGTCACCACCATGTCGCCGGCCTCCAGCAGCACCACGTCGCCGGGCACCACCTGGGCCGAGGGCAGGGCCACCGTCTCGCCGCCCCGCAGCACCTTGGCGGTGGGGGCGGACATGGCCTTCAGGCTTTCAAGGCTCTTTTCCGCCTTGAGGTACTGCACGGTGCCCAGCACCGCGTTGAGCAGCAGCACCGCGAAGATGACCAGGGTGCTCTCGCTCTGGCCGCTGGCCAGGGAGATGAGGGCCGCCGCCACCAGGATGATGACCAGCAGGTCCTTGAACTGCTCGGCGAACACCTGCAAAGCGCTCTTTTTCCTGCCCTCGGTGAGTTTGTTCTCGCCGTGCTGTTCCAGCCGGCGGGCCGCCTCTTCGACGGTCAGGCCCTGCGCGGAAACGGAGAGTTCGTCCAGGGTCTGCTGCGCGGTTTTTTCGTACCAGTTTTTCATCTTTTCTGCCTCCCGTGGTTTTTTATGGGCACGCAAAATGCCCGGCCGCCTTTGAACGGCGGCCGGGCAAAAAGAAAAGACCCCCCGGCAGCCACAGCAAAACGGCTGCTGAAAAGTCTTGTGACCACAAAACACAGGGCCCGCGCCGCCAGGCCCGAGGGGCCGGCTTGTTGGCGGTGCGGCAGGGCGGCCAGAAAAAGCCGCCTACACTACTCCCTTTTCAACATTTTAATTATAGACCAAAGCGGGCGGCGCGTCAATCGCGCCGCCCGCTCTTTACAAACATTTTACATTTTCCCCGGACCGGCTGGATTCCGGGGCGGCCTCGCCCACAGAGCCGAAGGCATACGCCGCGCCGCAAAGGCCCACCAGGGCCAGGGCGCCGGCCTCCGCCAGGTCCGCCGCGCCGGCGGCGCCCACCATGAAGCGGGCCAGCGCGCCGGGAAAGGCCAGGCAGGTGCACAGCAGAAAGGCCGCGCTGCCGGTGAAGAACACCCAGCCGCCGCTGCGCCCGCCGGGCACATAGGCCACCTTGGCCTGGGCGGCGGTGAACAGCAGCGCCGCCAGCGCCGCTAGGGCGGCGAAGTTGGCGTCCACCCGGGCCATGCCGGTGGGGGCAAGGCCGAAGCGGCTGATGGTGAGCAGATAGAGCGACAGGGTGCCCGCCACGCCCATCAGCGCGCTGCGGGTGGGGGCTTCAAACTCGGGGGTGAACCGGCTGCGGCCCAGCAGCAGCATCCAGACGGCGCTGACCAGATACAGCGCCGCCCCCGCCTTGCCGAAGGCGTCCAGGCCCGACCAGCCGGCCAGCCTGGCGCCGCCCAGGGCGGCAAAGCCGAACCCGGCCAGAAAGCACACGGCGCCCTGGGCCGCGCTCTGGCCGCAGAGGGCGGCGGGGCGGCGGGGCGCCAGCAGCGCGCCCAGCGCCAGCAGCACAAGGATGCCCCCCGCGATGGCGTAGCGCGCCCAGGCGGGGCCCCAGGTGACGAAGCCGGTGTCAAGGTCGGTGTAATTCACCACGTCCAGCCAGCGGGCCGCGCCCGCCAGGGCCGAGACCAGCAAAAGCAAAAAGGCAGCAAAGCGTTTCATCATCGTTCCTCAAGGGTCTTGTATTTCTGCCGCACGCCCAGATACTTGTAGGCCGGGCGGATGATGCGGTTGGCGAACACCACTTCTTCGATGCGGTGGGCGCACCAGCCGGGGATGCGGCTGATGGCGAACAGCGGGGTGTACAGGTCCGGGCCGA
>NZ_CALXHK010000077.1:0-6881 GCF_944388085.1 Candidatus Allofournierella excrementigallinarum
GAGATGCCGCCCTTGGCCGCCGTGTAGCTCTCGGTCTGGGGCTGGCTCATCCGGTCCCGGGAGGAGGAGATGTTCACCACCGCCGCCCCCGGCGCAAAATGGGGCGCGAACAGTTTGGTCAGATAGAAGGGGGCGGTCACCCCCACCCGCAGGGCATAGTTGAACTCCTCCCAGCTGCACGCGTCGATGCCCTTCATCAGCGGAAGGGCGTTGTTGATGAGATAGTCCACATGGCCGTGCTCCGCAATGACCTTACGGGCAAACTCTTCCAGCACCGCCCTGTCGGATACATCGCCCACAAAATACTCATTCGGCAGCAGGTCGATGACGCACACCGCCGCCCCGGCTTTGCGAAACTCCTGGACAATGGCTCTGCCGATGCCTTTGGCGCCGCCGGTCACGACGGCAACTTTGTTCGTAAACATGGTGGTTCCTCCTTAGTCCGCATCTTCATTCAGCGCCTCAACCAGAAAGCTCACCGGACGGAATCCGTCGTTGCAGGATAGCATGGCGGAACGGGGATTTTTCATCCAGCCCTCGTAGAAGTCTTCCGCGCCGTGGCTCAGGGCCAGCACGAAGGGGGAGAGGGTATCCCAGGCACTGGGGCAAAAGCCCTCCGGCCGCTCCCAGCCGTTGGCGATGAACACCTGCCCCTCCTGCATCTCACAGGCGTGCTCGATGGGATTTTCGTAGCGTGCCATCAGATCTTCGTACCGGGTGATGCGCATGACAGTGATCCTGCATTTTTTCATATAATGATCCCCTCGCAGTGGTCGATCTCATGCTGGATGATCTGGGCGGACCAGCCGTTCCAGGTCTTGAACCGCTGGCGGAACTGCTCGTCCTGGTATTTCACCTTGATGCTCTTCCAGCGTTTTGTCTTGCGGGTGCCGGTCAGGGACAGGCAGCCCTCTTCGGCCTCATAGGGGCCGCTTTTCTTTACGATCTCCGGGTTGAACAGCACCCGGTAGACCCCCTCGTCATCAAAGGCGATGATGCGTTTGGCCACGCCGATCATATTGGCTGCCATACCCACGCAGCCGTCGGCGTGGGCTTTCAGTGTTTCCAGAAGGTCTGCCGCCACCGGCAGGTCGTCCGGCGTGGCGGGTTCAGATTTTCGCGCCAGAAACAGCACATCCTTGCAAATCTCTTGTACCATATCCGTTCTCCTTATGGGTTTGAATGGCGGTCGCGATGACCTGGGCGGCGAGGCGGGAACCCGCTTCGGTGGGGTGTACACCATCGGCGGCGTAGAGGTCCTGGGTGTCGGTCAGTTCGTAAAATCGCCGGCCGACGTCCGCCAGTAGCGCGTGGTTCTCCCGGGCCGCCTGCCGATATGCGTCGGACAGAGCCCGGCTCATTTCATCGTAGTCCCAGCCCTTGGCGGCAAGTTTGGCGCTGCCCTTTTGGTAGGCCCAGGTGGCATAGAGGACCGGCGCTGCGCCGCTCGCCCGGATCTGTTCACAGAGCTGTGCCACGCTGGAAAAGAAGCTTCTTGGCGAGGAGATGGGGCCGTGGCTCATCTCCTGCAGCACCACATAATCCCAGCGTTCCCCGGCGAGTGCGGCCTGCGTTTGGGCTCCCAGCCGAGTGGCCGGGTTCAGCTGCTCCGACAGAAGCGCTCCGCCCCGGGTGTGGCGGACCACCTCCGCGCCGGTCAGTGCGGCCAGCATCTGGGGCATATCGTTGGCAAAGGTCAGGCTGTTGCCCAGCATGAGGATGCGCATAGGGAAAAACTCCTTTCAGCGGCCGCCGCCCAGCACGGCCCTGAGGGCCTTGTCCGTGGCGGCGGGAAAGCAGATCTGCACCTGCTGGAACACGAGTTCGCGGGAACGGGCCGGGTCGGTGGAATAGGCGGAGGCAATGTGGTCGCTGCCCCAGAGCACCTCCGGCGTGGCGTAGACAGAGCGGGGCCAACCGTAGAGCTGACCTCGCTTGTTCCGGCGCTGGCGAAAGTCCCGGATCAGCAGATACCCCTCCATCTGCAGGTCGGTGACCGTGCCCTCAAAGTTTTTCTCGCCGCCCTTGCCAAAGCCGGCCAATTGCTTCAGGTCAAAGGAGAGCAGTTCGTCCCGTTCAAGAAATTGATCCATGATCTTTTTCTGGCGGGCGGTGGCCAGCTCATCCTCCCAGCGGCTGTCAAAGTCATAGCCGTCCCGCCGCCAGTTGGCAAAATGAGGGAACCATCTGCGGGAGATGAAGCCGGCTTTTTTGCCGAAGAATTTGCCATAGGCCACCCGTCCGCTGCGGGCGATGACCTGCCGCCATTCCCAGGGATCCCAGGCCGCATCGCCGCTCCACCAGTCGAAGGGGCAGGTGCGTTCCTCGGCGGAAAAGCCCTCGATCTCGTTGCGGAACAGAGGAAGAAAGCCCACCTGGTCGATCCAATCCACCAGCGCCTCCCAGCTGCGGATGCAGGCCGGATCGTCCCGATCTGGCCCACGCATGATCCATTCGCCGTTCTCTACCGCCATACACTCACCCCGCTTTTTGCGTCGTTACGGAAATTATAGCACAGCCGCAGGGGTATGCGATACCGCCGCGCAGGCACGATTTATCCGTTTGTGATCCATTGGATTCCGGCGGCTGTCCGCTGTGCCGGATGGTCGTGGTGGCCGCCAGGGTTCAGCTGAAAGACAGTGCGGATGCCCTGGCCCCGGCAAAATTCGCAGAGGGCTTCGGTATTTTCCTGTACTGTCCGGAGCACCGGATTCCGTGTCTTGCTCTCCCGGTCGCCCAGCGAGAAAAAGACACAGTCCGGCTGGCGCAGGGGCGTGTGGGAAAGTACATACTCCCTGAACCCGGGAAACCAGAGCGAGCCGGACACGCTGGCCGCCCGGGAGAACACATCCGTGCGATAGAGAGCATACACCGCGAACAGCCCGGCCAGGGAATACCCCGCGATGCCGCGCCAGATAGGTGTGCTAGGCAGCCGCCGTTCCGCGGCGGGAACGATCTCCTCAGCCAGAAGCCGCAGATAATCATCCGCTCCGCCGGCGAAGGGCGCGGCGATTTTGAACACCGCCGGGCTGTCCCAGGGGGACATGTCCCGGTCCCAGTCCAGGCCGCTGATCGTCACCAGGGTCAGCGCCGGGCCGCCTATTGCCGTCAGAGCGTCAAAGACAGCCTGTCCTTCCTCGCCAAAGGTGTTCAGGTACACCACCGGAGCGCCCGGCTCAGCGGCGGGGTACACAGACACGGTTTTGCCGTCTGCCACAAAGGTATCCACTTCGCAACTCTTCCTTTCTGCAATGTCGACGCATGCCTTTACAGCGGCGTGCTTTCTGCCAGCAGTTTTGCCAGCGCTTTCGCGAACGTCTCATCCTGCTCCCTCGTCCGCTTGGCAGGCTCTTTCGGGTGTTTGCCAGCCCGGAGAAGCTTTTTGTTTTGCCATCGGCGCTCCAAAAGCGCGTCGATGTTGTCGGCGGAATATTCCAGGCCGTTCTGGCTCAGCACCCGGGCCCGGCGGGCCAGGCACATACTGGCCAGACCGTAGTCCTGGGTCACCACGATGTCACCAGGGCACACGCGGTTGACCAGGGCAAAGTCCACGCTGTCCATGCCCTTGTCAAACACCAGTGTCTGTGCGCCCTCCCGCTCTATGCGGTGGGCGGTATCGCAAAGTATGAGCACCGGTATTCCCCGGCTGTGGCAGAGGTGGACGGTCAGATCCACCACCGGGCAGCCGTCTGCGTCGATCAATACGGTGGGCATGGTACGCCTCCTTTTGCGTTTGTGCTTTCTGATTTTAGTGTAGTATGAAATTTTGTGATTGGCAAGAATCAGGTTGCGGAGATGCATAGCGGGACTGCGAGAACTGAGGACTGGAAATCTTTGGCCTGAATTTGTGCAGTGCTTTTTGCGAGAGCTCCTTTCTAAAACTTTGCATTACCGGGTGGTTTTTATTTATATCTGCCAGTTGTGAAAACAAGGAAGCCTAATTAGGCTTCCTTGATAATCGGGGTTCCCCAATAAGGAACCCTAGGATGCTGCTCAACCAAGCACAAGGAGCCCTGTGAAAGGATCCTTTGCCGGCTCCAGGCCAAAATCTACACTTTGTATCTGGAACAGGTTTGGAAAACACAGAGAGAAAAATGACAGAACGAACTTATAATCCGGTTTATAGTACTTGTCTTTTGCTATGCTTATAAGGGGTGGTGGGATAGATGTTACTCATCAAAATATCTCTCCCAGGGGGTGTCTAGCTTTGCTAGCATAGCGTTTGGATATCCAAACGCAACTCTTCCTGGGAGGCCCCAGATCCCTGCTGCCGTTTTGCCCGAGCGTCGAAAAGGTGAAACACCGAAACTGCGCCGCGGCGGAACGAGCGTATATTTTTGCTGTGTTTGTTTCGGAGCAAACGCGCTGCAAGTCAACCGGGCGCATTGAGCTTTGAAACGTGCACGATAAAGGCCCGTTGAAGGCCATGTCAAAAGGAGGTATGTGGAACGAGAAAAGGAACAGGAATGGAAAAGGCAAAGCTGCGGGAGGTGATGCATACTGGCGGATGAAATGCGAAAGGAACCACGGGAACTGACCCCCGCCGAAACGGTGGCGCTCAGCCTGGAACGGGCAGAAAACGGCAGGGTTTCCAACACCATGGCGAACTACAAAAGGATTCTGCAAACTGATCCGCTCCTGAAGGACGCCATCTGCAAAAACCAGCTCACCGGGCAGGTGGATGTGGTCAAGCCCCTGGGCTGGTACCGGGAGAGCTCTACCTTGAGCGATGTGGACATCAAGTACCTGCTCATGTACTTCGAGGAGACCTATGGTTTGGTAGTGGAAAAGAAGCTGCAGGACGCGGTCATGGTGGTGGCCAATGAAAACCGCTACCATCCCGTTAGGGATTTCCTCAACTCCCTTATGTGGGACGGGGAAGACCGTATCCGGCACTGCCTGCATCGCTTTCTGGGCGCGGACGAGGACGCCTACACCAAAACCGCCCTGCGGCTGTTCTTGCTGGGCGCCATCAGCCGGGTGTTCGAGCCGGGTTGCAAGTTCGAGCTCATGCTCTGCCTGGTGGGCGGCCAGGGGTCGAGCAAGTCCTCCTTCTTTCGTCTGTTGGCGGGCCAGGACGACTGGTTCTCCGACGATCTGAAACGGTTGGACGATGAGAACGTGTACCGCAAAATGCAGGGACACTGGATCATCGAGATGTCCGAGATGATCGCCACAGCCAATGCAAAAAGCATCGAGGAGATCAAAGCCTTTCTCAGCCGGCAGAAGGAGACCTACAAGGTCCCCTACGAGACCCATCCCGCCGACCGGCTGCGCCAATGCGTGTTCTGCGGCTCATCCAACACGCTGGACTTTCTGCCGCTGGACCGTACCGGCAACCGACGGTTCGTGCCGGTGTTGGTGCACCCTGATCGGGCGGAGATTCACGTGCTGGAAGACGAGGCGGCCACCCGGGCCTATCTGGCCCAGGTGTGGGCGCAGGCCATGGCAATCTATCGCTCTGGCGACTTCCGGCTCTGCTTCAGCCGGGAGATGGAGGACTACCTGCGCCAGCACCAGCGGGACTTCATGCCCGAGGACACCAAGGCCGGGCTCATTGCCGACTACCTGGACCGGTGCGGAGAGCGCATCGTTTGCTCCCGTCAGCTGTTCCGGGAAGCGCTGGGGCGTGGGGTCGAGGAACCGAAACAGCGGGACATCCGCGAGATCAACGACATCATGAACAACACCATCACCGGCTGGAAAGCCTTTTCCAACCCGCGACATTTCCCCAGTCCCTACGGACGGCAAAAAGGCTGGGAACGGGCGTAACCCGGCAACTGGGCCGGGCAAAACGCGGCAACAAAGAGGATCGGCCCTCCCGAGATATTCTGTTCCGGGGAGAAGGCTTCTCTTCGTTGCCATCGCCCGTTGCCGGAGAAAATGGCGGAAACAAGCGGCTTTTCGGTGTTCGGAAACGGTGGCAACGGGCTTTTTGAAAAAATCCTTTTGGCCCGATTTGCAAAAGAAAAAGTTTTCAAAGCTCCGTTGTCAGCACCGGCTGTCGGCAAGTGATTTGAGAGGAGGATGCCAATGGCGTCAATTCAGCAGAGGGGCGATCGAAAGTTCAAGATCACCGTCTGCAACGGGTACCGCCCCGGAGGACAAAAGCGGATGCAGAGCCGAACCATCGACGTGCCCAGGGAGATTCCCAAGCGCAGTGTAATGCAATATGTCCATGCCGAAGCCGAGCGAATGGAAAAACGGTACCGATGTGGGATGGATGAGGACGACCGCACCACCTTTGAGCAGTACGCTGAGAGCTGGCTTACACGACAGACCCATTATAAGCCCAGTACTCTGGCAGGGTACAAGCGCCAGCTGGAGGTCGTTTATCCGTACATCGGCGGGGTGACGCTGAATAAGCTCCGGCCGCTGATTCTGGAAGAAATGTGTGCGGAGCTGCGCAAACGGAAAAAGCGCAACGGCGAACCGGTGTGTGAAGTCACGGTGCGCAAGTACCTCCAAACGGTCTCGGCGGTGCTGGAGGACGCGAAGCGGAACGACATTCTGCTCTACAACCCCGCCCATCGGGTACGGGACATCCGGGTGGAAAAGAAGGTGCAGCGCATTCCCGACGAGTTTGAGATGCGCAAGCTGCTGCAATGCATTTTGCAGGAACCACTGCTCTACCGGGTATTTTATCTGACCGCCATTGCCACCGGAATGCGCCGGGGCGAACTGTGCGCCCTGCGCTGGAACGATCTGCACGGCGGCGGAGCCGTGACGGTGCAACACTCCCGCAGCTCGGTGCTGGGCCAGGGGATCGTGGAGAGCAGCACCAAAAACCATCGCGCCCGCACCGTGGTGATCCCGGATCTGGTGCACGACTACATGGGTGAATTGTTTCTGGAGCAGGCAAGAGAGGGGAGAATCATCCG
>NZ_CALXHK010000078.1:0-6640 GCF_944388085.1 Candidatus Allofournierella excrementigallinarum
TGCTGCGCGCCATTTTAAAGATCGACGAGGAGGAGCGGGCACGCACCCAGGCCACCGAGGAGTATCGCCAAAAAGCGCAGGCCGATAAGGCCGCTCAGGCAAAGCAGATGGAAGAGAAGGCCATGGAAGACATGCGCCGTGATGTGGACGCGTTCGCCCAGGCCGAGAAAAACCGCGCCGAAGGCGAGCTTGCCGCCCAGGCAAAGCGCAAACAGCAGATCCTGGACCAGCTGGACCAGCAGCTGCAGAAAAACAAAGACGCCTGGGTCGATACCATCCTGACCCGGGTGTTGGGCGGGGGGCAGTAACATGGGCAACACCCAGGCGTCCAACGCCATTCTGGCAAAGGCCCGGGCGATGTACGGCCGCCGGCTCACGGCACGCAACTATCAGGAGCTGCTGAACTGCCGCGACCTGCCGGATCTGATCAGCTACCTCAAGACCCGGACTTCTTACTCCGAGGCGCTTCAGGCGGCGAACCCGGCCACCACCCACCGTGCCCAGCTGGAGACGCTTTTGCGGCTCAATCTGTTTGAGCAGTATGCTTCTCTTTGCCGGTACGAAATGAACATCGGCCACGACTTTTACCGTTACTTTATCATCCGCAGCGAGGTGCAGGCCATCACCACCCGCCTTCAGGAGCTTCACGCGCCGGACGGGGATGTGTCCATCTACACCATGCCGGACTTCATCAAAAAGCATTCCTGCCTGAATCTGAATGCAATGTCCATGGCAACCAGCTTTAAGATGCTGGTGCTGGCGCTGGAGGGCACGCCCTATGCCAAGGTGCTGCAGCCCTTCGCCGATGACCCGGACTTCGCGCTGGAGAAAAGCGGCCTGCTGGAACTGGAAGCAGCGCTGGACGGCTTTGTGAACAGCCAGGTGGAGCAGATCGCGTCCACCAAGCTTTCGGGCAAGAGCAAGGACGAAATGCTGTATCTGCTGCGCCGCCAAAGCGATTTGCGGGCCATCGCGGATATCTACCGCCTCAAGAGCGTGCTTCGCGCCGACCGGGCCTTCATCAAAAAGAGGGTCAGCCTGAGCGTCTCCAACATGACCCCGCGCCAGCTGGACGCCCTCATGGACGCACAGGACGCCCAGGATGTGATCCACCGGCTGGTGAACACGCCCTACGCTTCCGAGTTCTACGGCGCGAGCTTCGATTACATCGAAGAGGGCGTGCGCAAGATCGACTACCGCTGGCACCTGAAAAAGCTGCGCTTTTCCACCAACCCCAGCGTGGTGCTGTTCTGCTACATCTTTTTGGCCGAAAACGAGCTTACCAACATCGTACATATCATCGAGGGCGTGCGCTACGGCCTTGCCCCGGACGATATCGCCACGCTGCTGGTAGGCGTGGGCGATTAAGGGGGGTGCTGCAATGTTTTTTGACCCCAAGATGCAGCTTGTCTGGGTGGACGGCCCCCTGGAAAAGCTGGACGCATTCATCGAAAACTGCTGTGTGGACGGCAAGCGGGTGCATCCCGCCCGGGCGCTGGACCACATGAGCGCCTCCGCGGGCTATGCCGCGCTGAACGAGGACAACCCCTGGGGCCCGATGGTGGAGCAGATCGAGGCGTTGGCCAAGGGCTTTGAGATCCCGGTGGTGGAGCCCACCCTTGCGGACGGACGCGCCCAGGGCACGCGGGATTATCTGGCCGGCCTGCGAGAGCGGCTGGAAGCCTGCCGCAAAGACCGGGAGCTGCTGGAAAAGCAGCTGGAGATCTGCACAAAGGGCGCCGAGTCCTTCGCGCATTTCTCTTCGCTGGACGTTCCGGTGGAACTGACCCAGCAGTGCGAGTATGTGAAGATCCGTTTTGGCCGCCTGCCCAAGCGGGGCTACGCGATGCTCCAGAAGGACTTCACCGCCGATCCCTACATCCTGTTCGTGCCCTGCAGTGAGGATGCCAAGGCGCTCTGGGGCGTCTACTTCGCACCCCAGAAGGACGCCGCCCGGGTGGACGGCATCTTCTCCGAGGCGTTCTTCGAGCGCATCCGCCTGCCCGGCGCGGCGGGCACTCCCGAGCAGATCGTGGCGAACCTGCGCAGGAACATCGAGCTTCTGAACAGCGAGATCGCCGAGGTCAACGGGCAGATGGCCCGGCTCTGGAACGAGGAAAAATGGAAGGTCGCCGGCATTTACGCCTCGGTGTGCAGCCTCGCCCGGCTGTTTGAGCTCCGCCGCTGCGCGGCGGTGCGGGGCGCGCACTTCTTCTATTGTGTGTGGGTGGCCCAGCCGGACATCCCGGCGTTCACCGAAAGCTGCACCGGCGTGGGCGGGCTGAACACCGCCCAGGACATGGTGGTGACGATGCGCCGCTGGAAGCAGGAGAACCCCGAGCAGTGATGAGGGCCGCCCAAAGCCGCCAGCGCGGCGGCGGCCAACATGATCGAAGGTCGGTATGACCCGAAAGGAAGATGAGGATACATTGGCCATTGAAAAAATGAAACTGGTGCGGGTGGACGGCCTGCTCAAAAATCTGGACAGCGTGATCTACAACTGCTGCCTGGATGGCAACTTCCACCCCGAACCGGCGATCCAGCACATGTCCGGCTCCCTGGGCTATATCACCCTCAGCGAGGACAACCCCTACACCGCCCATGTGCAGAAGATGGAGGAGCTGTTCCAGCTGGTGGGGGAGAGCGCGCCTGCGCTGAGCGCCCAGACCGCCCGGGACATCCAGCCGGAGGACAAGGAAAAGATCCAGGACCTGGCCGAGCGGCTGGCTCAGATGCAGAACGAAAAAGCGGAGCTGGAAAAGCACAAGAGCGAACTGGAAGAAAAAAAGACCCAGTTCAGCCACTTCACCGGCCTGGACATGCCCTTTGACGAGATCATCAAGGGCGAATACATCAAGGTGCGCTTCGGCTTTCTGCCCAAAGCCAGCTACGCCCGCATGATGGTGGCTTACGCCGAAAACCCCCACGTGCTGTTTGTCACCTGCAGCGAGGACAAGGGCGGCTACTGGGGCATCTACTTCACCCCGCGGCAGAACGCCGACGAGATCGACGGCATCTTCGCCACCCTGTTCTTTGAGCGCCTGCACCTGCCCGAGGCTTCCGGCACGCCGGAATCCATTGTAAAGCAGCTGGGCGGGGAGATCGGCGAGTGCCAGAAGAAGATCGAGGACAAAGACGCGGAGATCGCACGCTGCTGGGCCGAGCAGAAAGAGGCCTGCGGCGAGATCTACCAGCAGCTGAAATGGCATGAGCAGGCCTTTGACCTGCGCCATTACGCCGCCTATCGCGACAACTATTTCTTCCTGGTGGGCTGGGTGCCCGCCGCCCAGGCAGACGCCTTTGCCGAAAAGGTCAAGCAGGTCCGCCACATGCGGGTGACCATTTCCGACCCGGAAGAAGTGGAGAACGCAACCCCGCCCACCAAGCTGAAGAACCCCTGGTTTGTCAAGCCCTTCGAGTTCTTTGTGGACATGTACGGCCTGCCCAGCTACGGCGAGATGGACATCACCGCCTTTGTGGCCATCACCTTCACGGTGCTGTTCGGCATCATGTTCGGCGACCTGGGCCAGGGCGCGGTGCTGGCCGTGGGCGGCTTCATCCTGTGGAAGTGGAAGAAGATGGCCCTTGCCCGGCTCATCGTGCCCTGCGGCATCTCCAGCATGGTGTTCGGCTTCATGTTCGGCTCGGTGTTCGGCTTTGAGGAAGCGCTGGACCCGGTGTATGAGATGCTGGGCATGTCCGGCAAGCCCATCAGCAGCTGGCCCGGCACTCCTCACTCGGTGCTGGACACCGCCGCCATCAATCCCATCCTGGTCTGCGCCATCTTCATCGGCGTGGCGCTGGTGCTGGCCGCCATGGCGCTGCACATCATTGCCGCGCTGCGCAAGGGCCAGTGGGGCGAAGCGATCTTCTCCAACAACGGCCTGGTGGGCATCCTGGTCTACTGCGGCGGCGTTTCCTTCGTCAGCGATTTCATGAGCGGCCCCCACTTCCTGCCTTCGAGCGTCGCCTTTGCCCTGATCGGCGGCGGCCTGGTGCTGCTGTTCTTCAAGGAGATCCTGATCGGCCTGGTGGACCATCACCCCAACTGGAAACCCGAAAGCTGGGCGGACTACTGCATGCAGAACATCTTCGAGCTGCTGGAGTACGTGCTGAGCTATTTCAGCAACACCGTTTCCTTCCTGCGCGTGGGCGCCTTCGTGTTCGTCCACGCGGCCATGATGATGGCCATCTTCAGCCTGGCCGGCGACCCGGTGAACCCCGTCGTCGTGATCCTCGGCAACGCCCTCATCATCGCGCTGGAGGGCCTGCTCTCCGGAATCCAGGGCCTGCGTCTTGAATTCTACGAGATGTTCAGCCGCTGCTATGAGGGCGGCGGCCACCCCTTCAAGGGCGTGAGCCTCACCGACAAGGCCGAGTAAGCCTTCTTTTTGCCAGAACAGGCCGCCGGAGCATTTCCGCTGCGAACGCCTGCTTCAATACAACAAGACACTAAATTGATTTGGAGGACCTAACCATGAATACTTTTCTGACCATCTGCCTGATCGTTCTTCCGCTGAGCCTGCTCATGGGCTTCGCCGCCTATCTGGCCCGCCAGTCCGCCAAGGGCATGCCCGTCAAGCGCACCCTGACCCTGAACATCACCGCCTTCGTGGTGGTCCTGCTGCTGGCCGCCTGCTTTGCCTTCGCTGTAAGCGCTGAGGGCGAGACCGCCACCGCCGTCATGACCGCCGCCGAGCGCGCCGCCAGCAACGAGAGCATGGGCCTGGGCCTGATCGCTGCCGCCCTGGTCACCGGTCTTGCCGGCATCGGCGGCGGCATGGCTGTTGCCGCCGGCGCGCCTGCCGCGATCGCCGCCGCCTCCGAGGACCCCAAGAGCTTCGGTAAGAGCCTGATCTTCGTGGCTCTGGGCGAGTCCATCGCTCTGTACGGCGTCGTTATCTCCATCCTGATCCTGAACAAACTGGTATAAAGGGGGCGCAGCAATGCGTTTCTTTCTGATCAGCGACAACACCGACACCCAGACCGGCATGCGGCTGGCGGGCATCGAAGGCGTGGTGGCCCACACCGCCGAGGAAGTGACCAACGCCTTTGAACTTGCCCTCTCTCAGCCGGACATCGGCATGATCCTTGTGACGGAAAAGATCGCCGACGATTTCACCGAGATCGTCAACGACGCGAAGAAGGACCAGGAGGGCCCGCTGGTGCTGGCCATCCCGGACCGGCACGGTTCGGCCCTTGGCCGTGACCGCATCACCCGCTATGTGCGCGAAGCCATCGGCGTTAAGATTTGAGGTGCAGCATAAATGATTGAAGAAAACGAGCGCGCGGCAAAATTCATGCAAGCCATCCAGCGGGACGGCGAAAAGCGCCGCGCCGCCATCATCCAGTCCATCGACGAGGAGATCGCCGCCGAGCTGGAAAAAGTGAAGACTGCCGCCGAGGCCAAAGCGCGGCAGATGGGAGACTATGAAAAGGTCCGCCTGCAGGAGGAGACCAACCGCAAGCTGAGCCACAGCGTGGTGGAGACCGGCGCCGAGCTGGCCGCCCGCCGCAGCGAGATCGCCCAGCAGGTGTTCGACGCCTGCGAAGAGAAACTGGCCGCCTTCACCGCAAAGGCGGACTATGCCGATTATCTGAAAAAGAGCGCCGGGGCGCTGCTGGCGCTGCTCCATGCGGACAAGGCCGTGTTCTACGCCCGCCCGCAGGATGTGGAGGCTGCCAGGTCGGCTGTTCCCGCCGGCTGCGAGGTGACCGCCGACGCCACCATCCGCCTGGGCGGCCTGCGCGCCAAGAGCGGCGCGGTGGAGGCGGACGACACGCTGGACATGAAGCTGGAAGCCCAGAAAGACTGGTTCCTGCAGCACTCCGGCATGTCCATCGCCCTTTAATTTCGAAAACCGAGGTGAACCGAATTGGCTCAAAATCTCATCTACAGCATCAACGGCCCGGTGGTCACCATCAAAGGCAAGACCGGCCTTTCCATGATGGAAATGGTCCATGTCGGCAACGACCATCTGGTGGGCGAAGTCATCCGCATGGATGAGGAACTCACCACCATTCAGGTCTACGAGGAGACCAGCGGCCTTGCGCCCGGCGAGCCTGTGACCACCACCGGCGGCCCCCTGTGCGTTACCCTGGGCCCCGGCATCCTGCGCAACATCTACGACGGCATCCAGCGGCCTCTGCCCGCCCTGGAAAAGGAGAGCGGCCCCTTCATCGCCCGCGGCTGCAACATCCCCAGCCTGGACCCCAACGCCAAGTGGGACGTGACCGTGACGGTGAAGGTGGGGGACAAACTGGTCCCCGGCCAGGTGTATGCCACCTGCCCCGAGACCCCGGTCATCCTGCACAAGTGCATGGCCGCCCCCGGCGTGGAGGGCACCGTGACCTGGGTGGCGGAGAACGGCAGCTACACCGTGAACGACACCGTCGTGCGCATCACAGATAAAAACGGCAGCGAGCGGGAACTGACCCTGTGCCAGAAATGGCCCATCCGCCGCCCCCGCCCCGTGCAGGCCCGCATGCCCGCCCAGCGCCCGCTGATCACCGGCATGCGCGTGGTGGACACCATGTTCCCCATCGCCAAAGGAGGCGCCGCCGCCATCCCCGGCGGTTTCGGCACCGGCAAGACCATGACCCAGCACCAGCTGGCCAAATGGTGCGACGCCGACATCAT
>NZ_CALXHK010000079.1:0-6517 GCF_944388085.1 Candidatus Allofournierella excrementigallinarum
GTAAGGCGCGCGCCCTCGGGCAGGTCGGTCCACTCGCCCTGCACCCCGTTGGGTGTCCCGGTGAGGTCGCCGGTCACCGGCGCGCCTTCCAGTTCGGCGGCGTAGCTGGCCCGGGCGTCTCCGTCCTCCCAGGTGAAGGTGAGCTGTTTTGTCTCGGCTTCGTCGAACCAGCCGGGGGTGAAGGCGAAGTTCACCGAGCCGTCGTCGTAAAGCTCATAAAGGTGGGTCACCCGCAGGGTGAACTCAAGGCGCACCGTCTCGCCGGCGTAGTAGCGGCGGTCCAGGTCCAGCCGGACGTAGCTGCCCCCCTCCTGGTAGGGATAGAGGTCGGCGATGGTGCCGCTGTGGCTCAGCGGCTCGATGTTTTGATTGGGCACGCCCACCTTCACCCATTCCAGCGGGCCGGCGGTGGTGGAATCCAGCACCTTCCAGTGGATGTCGTAGTCGATCTCGGCGCTGCCGTCCGGCTGCAGGCGCACGGTGACGAAATACTTTTCAATTTCGTCCAGGTTGGCCGCGCTCGCCGCCGGGCAAAAGAGGGCCGCCGCGGCCAGCGCCAGCGCCGCAAAGGCCAAAGCGAAGCGTTTCAGTTGTTTCATTGCGCGCCCTCCTTTTCCCGCAGCTGGCAGATGTGCTCCATCCTGGCGCTCTCGGCCCGGATGGCCGCGCACCGGGGGCTGTGCCATATCGTCTTCCAGTCATCGGTGAGGATGTTGCCCAGCCCGTCGCCGGAAAGCCAGCTCTGGCAGGGCGCCACCGTGCCGTCGGGGGCCACGGCCATGTTGCTCAGGCATGCCCCGCAAGTGGGGGCCATGGGCAGCCCCAGACCCAGCAGCGTCTCGGGAGGCAGCCAGCCGGGGCTGGTGAAGTCGATCTCCATGCTGTTTTCGGCGCAGTAGGCCACCGCCTGCCGCAGAAGGGCCTCCAGCTCCTCCGGGGAAAGGCGTGTGGCGCGGCTGCCCTCGGTGAGGGCCGCCCCGGTGGGGATGAGCCCCGAGCAGGTGACGTACCGCACGCCCAGGCTGTGGAGGAACTCAAGCGTTTCGGCGTAGCCGGCGTTCAGGCTGCACAGGGGGGTGTTCACGCTCACCGAGAGGCCCGCCGCCAACGCGTTGCGGATGCCCGCCACCGTGTCGGCAAAGCCGGGCGCGCCCACAAGGCCGTTGTGGATGCCCTCGTCGGCGCTGTAAAGGGTGATTTGCACGCTGTCGAGGCTGGCTTCATAGAGAGCCTGGCAAAGCTCGGGGGTGAGCAGCCGGCCATTGGTGTTCAGCCGGGTGACGAACCAGCGGGCCGCGTCCACCAGCTCCACCAGATCGGCGCGCATGGTGGGCTCGCCGCCGGTGAAGGTGACCTGGGGCACCCCCGCTTTACGCAAAGCCTCCAGCACCCGCTTCCAGCCGGCGGTGTCCAGTTCCTTCACCCCCGCCTCCGGCTGGCCGGCGGCGTAGCAGTGCAGGCACTTCTGGTTGCAGTTCCAGCGGCCCTCCTTTTCCATGGCGCTGACCATCAGGTCCATGCGGTGGGGGGCGGTCATCTGAGGGGCATAGTCTCCCAAACTGATGGGCTGCACCTCCTCCGGCGGCTCCTGGCCCCGGGCGATGGCGATGAAGCTTTGCAGCATCCGCTCCAGCTCGGCGCGCATGCGCTCGCGGCTAACGCCGGGGTAGACCCGCCGGGCGGCGTCCACCGCTTTGGCGGCCAGGCCTTCCAGGTCTTCGTCGGGCATCTCCCGGCCGGCGTAGGGGGCCAGCGCGTCCATCAGGCAGGCCAGCAGGATGGCCCAGGAAAGATTCAGCGGCAGCACGTCATGGCCGTTGAGGATGACCACATAGGGCACGCTGCGCCGCAGGCGGCTGGCGGGGGGCAGCATGTGCAGCCGCACCACCCCCGGCCCGCCGGGGTTCAGGGTGATGTGGCGCACCTGAGAGAGATATTTCCGGCGGAACAAAAACTCCCGCAGGGTCACGAGGTCGATCACGTTTTCCACTCCTTTTTGCCGCCGCTGCCGTGCCGTGCGGCGCTTTGCTTTATTGTATCACACCGGCCCCGCTAAAAAAAGACCGGACCAAGGGGTTTTGCCCGCCCGGTTATGCAGGAAAATACGGCCATTTCATAGATATTTTACAAATTTGTGCACACAAGCGCCATACTTTTCTTTATAATATAATAAGGGACCGGGGCGCGCAAAGCGCCCTTCTTTCAACTTTTTCCGACGGGGTGATCTGTCCATGGACGGCCGGGACCATTTTGTGGTGTTCGACGGGGTGTGCAAGTATTATCAGATGGGCGAAACGCGCATTGCCGCCGCCGACCACATCACTTTTCACATCGACGAGGGGGAGTTCTGCGTCATCGTGGGGCCCTCCGGCGCGGGCAAGACCACCGTGCTGAACATGCTGGGCGGCATGGACGTGTGCGACGAGGGCCGCATCTGGCTGGACGGCGCCGAGATCAGCGCCATGAACCAGCGCCAGCTCACCGGCTACCGGCGGCACGACGTGGGCTTTGTGTTCCAGTTCTACAATCTGGTGCAGAACCTCACCGCCCTGGAGAACGTGGAGCTGGCCAGCGAGATCTGCCGCGACCCCCTGCCCGCCGCCGAAACGCTGGAGCACGTGGGCCTGGGCCAGCGGATGGCCAACTTTCCGGCGCAGCTTTCGGGCGGCGAGCAGCAGCGGGTGTCCATCGCCCGGGCGCTGGCCAAGAACCCGAAGATCCTTTTGTGCGATGAGCCCACCGGCGCGCTGGACTACAACACCGGCAAACAGGTGCTGAAACTTTTGCAGGACACCTGCCGGAACACCCGCCGCACGGTCATCGTCATCACCCATAACAGCGCCCTCACCGCCATGGCGGACCGGGTGATCCGCATCAAGAGCGGGCAGGCCGTCTCCAACGAGACGAATCCCAACCCCACGCCGGTGGAACAGATCGAGTGGTGAACGAACGTTGCTGAACCGTACCTACTGGAAGTCCATCCTGCGCACCGTGCGCGCAAGCCTCTCCCGCTTTGTGGCCATCTTCGCCATCGTGGCGCTGGGCGTGGGCTTCCTCTCCGGCCTGCTGGCCTCGCCGGTGGACATGCGCCTTTCCGCCGACACCTACTGCCGCGAGGCCGGCCTCTACGACATCAAGATACAGTCCACCCAGGGCCTCACCGGCGAGGACCTTTCCGCCGTGCGGGCGGTGGAGGGCGTGGAAGGGGTCATGCCCGCCCGGGACATGGACCTGGTGCTCACCAGCGAAAGCGGCGAGAGCCTGACCACCCGGCTGCAAAGCATCCCCGAAGAAAGCCTGCCTGCGGAAGACCGGCTCAACCGGCTGACCCTGGTGGATGGGCGGATGCCCTCTGCCCCCGGCGAGATCGCCGTGGGCCTGACCAAGGATTTTTCCGGCGCCATCCCCGCCATCGGGGACGTGCTGACGGTGGACCAGGCCGAGAACGACGAGGACATCACCGGCGCGCTGCCCGATTCCTTCACCGTGGTGGGCACCGTGCGCTCGGCGGCCTATTTCTCGGCGGAAGCGGAATACACCAGCGCCGGCACCGGCACCATCGCCCTGTTCGCCTACGCCCCCGAATCCAGCTTTGACATGGACTACTACACCACCTTCTACCTCTCGGTGGAGGGTGCGAAGGAGCTGAATTCCTTCTCCGCCGCCTACGAGGACAAGGTGGACGCGGTGATGGACGGCCTTGAGGCCATCAAGGACGAGCGGGTGCAGGCCCGCTACGACGAGATCATCGACGAAGCCGAGGCCGAGCTGGCCGACGCCTGGGCGGAATACAACGACAAGAAGGCCGAGGCCGAACAGGAACTGGCGGACGCCGAGCAGGAGCTGAAAGACGGCTGGGCCGAGCTGGCCGACGCCGAGCAGGAGCTGGCGGACGCCAAGGTGGAGATCGACAACGGCCAGGCAGTGCTGGACACAAACAAAAACGAGTTTTATCTCTTGCTGCCCGGCTACAAGCAGGAAATTGCCGACGCCAAGGAAAAGATCCTGGACACGCAAGGCCAGCTGGACGAGGCCCAGGCCCAGCTGGACGCGGGCCGCGCCCAGCTGGAGCAGATGAAGGCCGGCAAGGATCAGTTCTGGAGCCAGGTGGCCCCGGTGCTGGCACAGATGGGCCTCATCGAACTTGACGACACATCGGACGCCGCCACCATCGAGGCCATCGACATCGCCCTTGCCACCTTGGGCGGCGGCACCGGCAGCCAGACCGGCGACGGAGACGGGTCCGGCACCACCGGCGAAGACGGGTCCGGCAGCACCGGCGCTGGCGTTCCGGGCCTTGACCCGGCTCTGGTGGTGCAGCTGACCGGCCTGCGGGACGGCCTGAAGGCGCTGGCCGCCCAGAAGACCACCCTGGACGGGTCGCTGGCGGCGCTGGACGAGCAGCAGGCCCAGATCAACGCCGGGCGCGAGCAGCTTTCCGACGGCTGGGCCGAGCTCCAGGCCAAGGAACAGGAGCTGAACGACACCATCGCCTCCACCGAGAAGGCCTTTGCCGACGCGGACGCCGACCTGCTGGACGCGCGCCAGCAGTACGCCGACGGCCTGGCCGAGCTGGAGGAAGGCCGGCAGGAGCTCATCGACGGCGAAGCGGAATACGAGGACGCCAAGGCCGAGGCCGAACAGGAACTGGCCGACGGCAAGGAGGAAATTCTCGACGCCGAAAGCGAAGTGCGCGAGATCGAAAAGGGCAAGTGGGTGCTGGGCGACCGCAGCGACAACGCGGGCTTTTCCAGCTACGGCGACAACGCCGACAAGATCGCCGCCATCGCCACGGTGTTCCCGGTGTTCTTCTTCCTGGTGGCGGCGCTGGTGGCGCTGACCACCATGACCCGCATGGTGGAGGAGGAGCGGGGCCAGGTGGGCACCATGAAGGCCCTGGGCTACACCCGCGGCCAGATCGCCGCCAAGTATATCCTCTACGCCCTGGCCGCCAGCCTGGCGGGCAGCGCGGCGGGCATGCTCATCGGCATGCAGCTGTTCCCCCGCATCATCCTCAGCGCCTACAACATCATGTATGACCTGCCCGAACTGCTGACCCCCTTCAACTGGGGCTTCGGCCTGCTGGCCACGGCGGCGGCGGTGGCCTGCACCCTGCTGGCCACCCTGAACGCCTGCTGGGCCGAACTGCGGGAGCAGCCCGCCAGCCTGATGCTGCCCAAGGCCCCCAAAGCCGGCAAGCGCATCCTGCTGGAGCACATCGGCCCGGTGTGGCGGCGGCTGCGGTTCACCCACAAAGTCACCGCCCGCAACCTGTTCCTTTACAAAAAGCGCTTCTTCATGACGGTGGTGGGCATCGCCGGCTGCACCGCCCTGCTGGTCACCGGCTTCGGCGTGCGCGATTCCATCTCCGGCATCGTGGAAAAGCAGTTCGACCAGCTGGCCCACTATCAGATGCTGGTCTCCCTGCAGGACGAAAGCGCCCTGGAAGGGCGGGACCTCGCGGCCATTCTGGAGGATGGCTCCAAGATCACCGGCTGGCTGGCCATGACCCAGGAGGACGCCACCGTGGTGCCCAAGGAGGGCAATGAGGAGGACAATGTCTACATCGCCGTGCCCAGCGACACCGGGGCGCTGAACGACTACTTCACCTTCCGCCAGCGCACCACCGGCGAGACGCTGCCCTTTGGGGAAGGCTCGGTGGTCATCACCGAAAAGCTGGCCGAGCGCCAGGACGTGGGCGTGGGCGACGCCATCACGGTGGAGAACGCCGACGGCAAACAGGCCACCTTCACCATCACCGGCGTGTGCGAGAACTACGTTTACCACTACGTCTACATGAGCGCGGACGTCTACCGCGAAGCCTTTGGGGCGGACCCGGAGGTGAACCTGCTCTACTGCGGCCTGGCGGACGGGATAAACACCCCCGAGGCCGAGGACGAACTGTCCACCGCCCTGCTGAAATGCCGGGACGTGGCGGGCGCCCAGTTCACCCACGAGATCACCGCCAGTTTCCGCCAAAGCCTGGACAGCATCAACTACATCGTGGTGGTGCTGATCATCGCGGCGGGGGCGCTGGCCTTTGTGGTGCTGTATAACCTGACCAACATCAACATCACCGAGCGCTCGAAGGAACTGGCCACCATCAAGGTGCTGGGCTTCTACGACAACGAGGTGGGGGCCTACATCTACCGAGAGACCTCCATCCTCACCCTCATCGGCACGGCCTGCGGCCTTTTGTTCGGCATCGCGCTGCACACCTTTGTCATCCGCACCGCCGAGGTGGACATGGTGATGTTCGGCCGCTCCATCTATCCCATGAGCTTTGTGTGGTCGGCCCTTCTGACCATCCTGTTCAGCCTGCTGGTGAACCTTGTGATGTACCGCAAGCTGAAGAACATCAGCATGGTGGAAAGCATGAAAGCCCCCGAATGAATTTTTCAAAAGCATGACAAAACGGCGCGGCCAGAAAGGCCGCGCCGCAGCCTGTCGAAAAAGGCCACCTATCGGTGGTCTTTTTCTCGTATAAGGAAAGGGAATGCGGTATAATGGTGAGGGG
>NZ_CALXHK010000080.1:0-6483 GCF_944388085.1 Candidatus Allofournierella excrementigallinarum
CATCCTGGTCGCCGCCGCCGAGGACTCGCCCTCGGCGCTGGTGGATGAAAACGGCATGATGAGCGCGATGAGCGCCTGGAAGCTGGATCTTGCCACCGGCGAGTGCACCGAGATGACCGAGCTGCTGGGCGGCCTTGGGGGCAGCTACATCTCCGGCATGGCGGCGGACCCCACCGAGCCCGGCGCGTTTTACAGCCTCTCCTATCAGGAGAGCGGCGTGCATCTGATGCGCACCGGCACAGACGGCGCCATGACCACCGTGTTTGAAAACCTGCCCGACGCCTCTGCCGCGGCCTTCGCCGCCTGCGCCGACAGCGACGGCAACTATTACTATGCCTCCCAGAAGGGGATCTATCGGCTGGCCAAGGGCGGCGATCTGGCGGAATTGGTGGTGGACGGCGCGGGCACTGTGCTCTCGGCGGGCGAAGCCAGCCTGATGGGCCTTGCCCGCTGCGCCGACGGAAGCTTTCTGGCGGTGAGCCTGGAGAGCAGCAGCGACCCGGAAGGCGACACTGCTTACAGCGGCCATGTCTATCGGCTGTTCTGGGATGAGACCGCCCCCGCCCGGGGCAGCGGCGAAGCGCTGGTGGTGTGGAGCCTGGAAAACAGCGACACCGTGCGGGCGGCCATCAACGAGTACGAGGCGCAGTATCCCGAGCGCACGGTGGACTACCAGATCGCCCTGGAGAGCGGCGGGGCCGCCGCCGACGCCATCACCGCGCTGAACACCGCCCTGCTGGCGGGTTCCGGCCCGGACGTGATCATCCTGGACGGGCTGGACTGGCAGGTCTATCAGGAGCAGGGCCTTCTGGAGGACCTCTCCTCCTGGGTGGACACAGAGGCCCTTGCGGGCAACATCGCCGGCCCCTTCCTGGGGGAGGGCGGCTCGGTTTACGTGCTGCCCGCCCGCTTCGCCGTGCCGGTGCTGGCGGGCACGGAGACGGACCTGGCGGCGGCCTCCAGCCAGGAAAGCCTTTCCGGCTGGCTGCTGGAAAAGGCCGCCCGCCCCGCCTGGGACTGCCAGAGCAAGGACTACTACGAGCCGCTGGACGAACCCTACGGCCTGGGCTTCATCAGCATCCAGCAGCTGCTGGACTTTGCGCTGGAGACCAGCGCCCCGGCCCTGACGGAGAACGGCGTGAACGGCGAAGCGGCGGCGCAGGTGCTGGACTTCGTGCAGCAGGTGGGCGCCTATTACGGCATGGACGGCTACAAAAACCTGATGACCAACGCGGTGGTGGCGGGGGAGGCCGGCGGCGAGGCCGTGGCCTACGGCGACGGCGGCTACGAGTGCTTTTTCACCCACAACGCCGCCATGGCGTGGGATACCATGACCACCCCGGCCTATGTGGCGGCGGCCCGCAGTGAGGGCGACGGCTACACGGTGGCGCTGCGCCCCGGCCTGTGCGAAGGGGCCTTTTTGCCCAAAGTGATGGCGGGCCTTTCCGCAACCAGCGCCCGCAAGAACGAGGCGGGCCAGTTCGTGGCGGTGCTCTTTGGCGACGAGGTGCAGTCCACCTGGCAGCAGGACGGCATGCCGATGCGCGCGGATGCGCTGGAAAGCAGCATCAACGCCTGCTGCAAAAAAGACGAAACGAAACAGAACGTCCGTCAGATCGTGGACGCGCTGAAGACCCCGGTCACCATGCCGGACGAGACGGTCGGCAACGCCCTTTTGAAGGCAGCCACAGCCCTCATCGGGGGCGAAGCCACACTGGAACAGGCCCAGGCGGAGGTGGAGGATGCGCTCAAGCTTTATCTCGCGGAACAACAATAAACTTTTGCGGCCCGGCCTGCGGCAGGAGCGGCGGGCCGCGGCGCTGCTGCTGGCGCCCAGCCTTGCGGGCGTCGCGGCGTTTTATCTGCTGCCCTTTCTCGAGGTGGTGCGCCGCAGCTTCACCGACGCTTTGGGCCGGCGGTTCGTGGGCCTTTCCAACTACCAAACGGTGCTGGCCAACAGCGCCTTTCGCACGGCGGCCTCTAACACTGCCCGCTTTTTGTGCGTGTGCATCCCGGCGCTGCTGGCGCTGAGCCTTGCCATGGCGCTGCTGGTCCGGGCGGCGGGGAAGCGGGGAAAGGTGTTTTCCGTCAGCTTCCTTTTGCCGCTGGCGGTGCCGGTGGCCAGCGTCGTGCTGCTGTGGAAGGTGCTTTTTGCCCAAAACGGCCTTGCCAACACCCTGCTGACAAGCCTGGGGGCCCAGCCGGTGGACTTCATGGGCACCGGCGCGGCCTTCTGGGTGCTCATCGCCACCTACCTGTGGAAGAACAGTGGCTACGACATGGTGCTCTGGGCCGCGGGGCTGGAGCGCATCCCCCAAAGCCAGTACGAGGCCGCCGCGGTGGACGGGGCGAACGCCTGGCAGGCCTTTTGGGCCGTCACCTGGCCGGGCCTTGGGCCCACCTTTGGCCTCACCGCCCTGTTGAGCCTCATCAACAGCTTCAAGGTGTTCCGGGAGGCCTATCTCGTGGCGGGGGCCTATCCCCACGAGAGCATGTATCTTTTGCAGCATCTGTTCAACAACTGGTTCCTCAGCCTGGAACTGGGGCGCATCACCGCCGCGGCGGTGATCGTGGTGGGCGTGATGCTGGCCGGGGCGGGGGCGCTGTGGGCGCTGCGCCGCCGGCTGCAAAGGAAGGAAAAACGATGCTGAAACGATTCTTCTGCCTGGCCGCCCTCACGCTGCTGGCGCTGTTCACCTGGTGGGTGCTGTGGTTCATGGGCATGGGGGCGCTCACCGGCGAAGGAGAGCTGCTGGCCACCATCGGCCCGGCGCTGCAAAGCGAGAAAGAGCAGGCGGCCGTCTGGTGCCTTCTGCCCAGCTGGCCCACCCTGCAGCCGCTGGTGCAGCTTCTGCTGGACACGCCGGAGTTCTTCGCCATGTTCTGGAACGCCTGCAAGCTGGTGTTTCCCCAGGTGGCGGGGCAGCTGGCGGTGGCGGCCCCGGCGGCCTGGGCCTTCAGCAAGCTGCGCTTTCCCGGGCGGCGGGCGCTCTATGCCGCCTATCTGGTGCTGATGGTGCTGCCCTTCCAGATCACCATGGTGCCCAACTACCTGGTGCTGGATAAGCTGGGCCTGATGGACACCCCCTTCGCGGTGATCCTGCCGGGGGTGTTCTCCGCCTTCCCGGTGTTCATCATCAAAAAGGGGTTCGACGCCGTGCCCCAAAGCCTGCTGGAGGCCGCCGCGCTGGACGGCGCGGGCCCCCTGCGCAGCTTTTTCTCGGTGGGGCTGCCCTTGGGCCTGCCTGCCGTTCTGAGCGCGGCCACCCTGGGCTTTATCGAGGCGTGGAACGCCATCGAGCAGCCGATGATGTTTTTGCAGGACAGATCCAACTGGCCCCTGAGCCTTTACCTTTCCAACATCACGGTGGAGGACCTGGGCCTTGCCATGGCGGCCAGCCTGATGATGCTGGCCCCGCCGTTGCTGCTGTTCATGGCGGGGCGCAGATATCTGGAGGGAGGCATCGGCCTCTCCGCTCAAACCAACGATGGAATGTGATGGGATGAACTGTGTGAACAAAACAAAGGAACTTTTTCCGGCGGCGGCCCGCGGGGCAAAAAAGCTGACCGCCGCCCTCTCAAAGCAGGCGGCGGGGCGCTGGGCCCTGCGATTTTTCGCCGCCATGGTGGTGCTCACCCTGGCGGCCCGGGGCACCTCCGGCGCGGCCCTGCCCCGGGTGAGCCTCGCCGCGCCGGGCCGGGGCACCATCGTCCAGAAAGCCTCCGCCTCCGCCGAGATAACGGCGGGGGAGAGCGGGGCGCTGGAACTGCCCGCGGGCGTGACGGTGCGCGCCGTTTACGCCGCCGCCGGCCAGCAGCTGAAAGAGGGGGACGCCATCCTTCTGCTGGATCTGGAGCAGTTGCAGGACGAGCTGGCCGCCGCAAAGGCCGCCCGCTCCCAGCAGGAGGCGCAGCTGGCGAGGCTGAGCGCGTCCACCACGCCGGACGGCAGTTCTGTGGCCTCGGCCCGGCAGGGCCTGGACCGGGCAAAAGAGGACTACACCCGCACCGATGAACGCACCGCCGCGGCGGTGGACGAGGCCCGGGCCTCCCTCGCGTCGGCCCAAACGGCCCGGGACGAGGCGGCCAAAGCGCTGGAAGAGCTGGAAAGCCGGGCCGACCCCGCCCCCACCGACGAGGAGCTGGCGGCGGCCCGCGGGGCGCTGGAAGAGGCCGAGACGGCCCTTTCCGGGGCAGAACAGGCGGTGAGCGGCGCCGAGGCCGACCGGGAGGACCTGCTGCTCTCGGCGAAGCGCAGCGTGGAAAACGCCGAGAGCAGCCTTGCCCAGGCAAACGAGGCCTATTCCCAGGCCCAGGCCAGCGCCTCGCTGACGGCCCGGACCAACGCCGCCGAGGCCGAGGCCCTGCGGCTGGAAAAGGAAAAGAACGACGAAAAGATCGACCTGCTCGCCTCCCTTGTGGAGGCGGGCGGCCTGGTGCGCGCCCCTCGCAGCACCCTGCTCACGGTGTGCGATTTGGAGCAGGGCCAGCCCTGCCCGGAAGGGGAGTGCCTGCAGCTGGCCAAAGAGGACAGCGAGATGCTGGTGCAGTTCACGCTGCCCGCCGAGCAGGCGGAAAAGATCACCGCCGGGCTGTCGGTCACCGTCACCCAGGGCTCCGTCAGCGCCGGGGCCGTGGTGCGCGGGGTGGAACTGGACGAGGAAAAGCAGACGGGCCTCGTCACGGCGGTGCTGGACGAAACGGCGGCGGGCTTTAAGGCGGGCACCGCCCAGGCGGAGCTGGTGTTCTCCCGCACCGCCTACGACCTCTGCCTGCCGGTGTCGGCCCTTCGGCAGGACGGCCAGGGCAGCTATGTGCTGGCGGTGGAGGAGACCCAAAACGCCTTCGGCCTCTCCCTCACCGCCCTGCGGGTGCCGGTGACGGTGAAAGAGGTGGACAGCGACGGCCAGTACGCCGCGGTGGAGGGCTCCATCAGCGGCGGAGTCATCGTTTCCTCCACCCGCGCGGTCAGCCCCGGCGCGTCGGTGAGGCTGGAAGAATGAGGCGGGCGCTCACGGCCCTTGCGGCGCTGGCGCTGGCGCTGCTCACCGCCGCAGGCATGAAAAACGCCGACGCCCTGGCCGCCAACTGCCAAAGCGTCAGCCTGCGCTGGCGCCGGCCCATCGCCGCCGAAACGGCCGAGGCCGCCCGGGAAAAGCAGCCGGGCCTCACCTTCTGGCGCGAGGAGACTGCTTCCCTTGGCTCCCTCTGGCGGCAGGCCGAGGCCGCCGTGCTGTATTACCGGGGAAACGCGTCCCTGGTGTGGGGGGCGGAGTGCCTTTCCGGCAGCATGCCCTCCCCGCTGGACGCCGGCGGCTGCGCGGTGTCCACCGCCCTTGCCTGGCAGCTGTTCGGCAGCGAGGACGCGGTGGGCCTGACCCTCTTTCAGGAAACGGCGGAATACACCGTGCGGGGCGTGTTCGAGAGCGAGGAGCCCGTCGCGCTGCTGCCGAAGGCGGACGCCGCCTTCACAGCGGCAGAGCTGCCCCTGGAGGAGGGCGCGGGCGGGGATCCGGCGGCCCGGGTGGACGCCTGCCTTGTGAAAAGCGGCCTGCCCGAGCCGGGCTGGCGGCTCTACACCCCCCTGCCCGCCGCGCTGGCGCGGGGGCTGGCGTGGCTGCCGCTGGCCTTCGGGGCGGCAGTGCTGGCGGCTGCACTGGTGCGCCGGGCGGCGCGCCTTTCCTTCCCCGCCCGGGACGCGGCGTTCTTCGCCCTGCTGGGGGCGGCGGCGCTGGCGCTGCCCGCCTTTCTTTCGGCCTGGCCTTCCTGGCTCACCCCCACCCGCTGGAGCGATTTTTCCTGGTGGGGCCAGGCCGCCGGGCAGCTTTCGGAGATGGGCAAAGCCTTCCTCACCGCCCCGTGCGCCGGGCGGGACCTGGCCATAAAGACCGGACTTCTGGCCCAGGGGGGGCTCGCCCTGCTGCAATGCGCCCTGTGCGAAGCGCTGCGCTGCCGCTTTGCAGCGGCGGAAATGCGGCTGCCCCGAACGGTTGCCCCTGCGCAGGCGGTCTGTTATAATGAAACAGACGAGGAGGCGGCGTGCTGACCGCCTTCAATAAAACCGAATACAAGGGGGCAACGCAATGAAGCGTTTGTTGTGCATCCTGCTGGCGCTGGCCATGTCGGCCGGCCTGTTCACCGCCTGCGGCGGCGGCGAGACCATTACTTCCGGCGGCGGCGGACCCGCTGTGGAAGCCACCCCCGAGCCTACCCCCGAACCCTACGACGCCAACGTGCTCACCGGCTACGAAAAAACTGCCGATTACGCCGAGGGCCAGCGCATCACCGCGGTGATGGTGAACAACATCACCCAGTGCCGGCCCCAGCGGGGCCTGTCGGAAGCGGACATGCTCTTTGAGATCAAGGTGGAGGGCGGCATCACCCGCTTCATGGCCCTCTTTACCGGCTATAACAACATCCCCGACATCGGGCCCATCCGCTCTGCCCGCGACCAGTTCTTCCGGCTGGTGCTGCCCTGGCAGC
>NZ_CALXHK010000081.1:0-6433 GCF_944388085.1 Candidatus Allofournierella excrementigallinarum
GACAAGCTGGAGGAGGCGTATCTGGAGAGCCTGCGCCATCCCATCGGCATGAAGCCCCTGAGCGAGCTGGCCTTCCCCGGCGCGAAGGTGGTGTTCATCGTGCCCGACCGGGTCAAGGGCGGCGAGCAGGCCACCAGCCACCGCAAGGTGAGCATCAGGCTCATCCTGAAGGAGCTGTATGCCGCGGGCGTGAAGAAGGAGGACATCAAGTTCATCATCTCCAACGGCCTGCACCCCCGCGCAAAGCCCGAGGACTACAAGGCCATCTTCGGCGAGGAGCTGTTCCGGGAGTTCTGGCCCACCCACCAGATGACCAGCCACGACTCCGAGGACCCGGACAACATGATCGACCTGGGGCTCACCAAACGGGGCGACCCTGTGTTCATGAACAAGACCGTCTTCGAGGCGGACCTGCCCATCCTCATCGGCCATGTGCAGGGCAACCCCTACGGCGGCTACTCCGGGGGCTACAAGCACTGCGCCACCGGCATCACCAACTGGCGCAGCATCGCCAGCCACCATGTGCCCGAGGTCATGCACCGGGACGACTTCACCCCGGTGAACGGCGGCAGCCTGATGCGCCACAAGTTCAACGAGATCGGCATGCTGATGGAGGAGAAGATGGGCCATCCCTTCTTCTGCTGCGACGCGGTGCTGGACACCAGGAGCCGCCAGATCGCCATCTTCTCGGGCTACGCCGCCGAGATGATGCCCGAAAGCTGGAAGGTGGCCGACAAGCGCACCTATGTGCACTGGGCGGAAAAGAAATACGACGTGCTGGTGTTCGGCATGCCCCAGAAGTTCCACTACGGCGACGGCATGGGCACCAACCCCATCATGATGATGCAGGCGCTGAGCGCCCAGGTGCTGCGCTTCAAGCGGGTGATGAGCGACCGGTGCGTCATCATCTGCTCCTCCCTCTGCAACGGCTTCTTCCACGACGAGCTGTGGCCCTACCTGCGGGCGGAGTGGACCGACTTCCAGCACGACTACATGAACATCCTGCCGGACATGGACCGCCTGGGCGAATACTACGCCACCAACGAGGAGTACATCCGCAAGTACCGCTTCACCAACGCGTTCCATCCCTTCCACGGCTTCTCGATGATGAGCTGCGGCCACATCGCCGAGATGAACACCAGCGCCATCTACATCGTGGGCGCCCAGGAGCCGGGCATCGCCCGCAGCATGGGTCTCAAGACCCGCGCCACCTTCGAGGAGGCGCTGGCGGACGCGAAGAAGAAGTATGTGGGCGATGAGCCCAACATCCTGGCCCTGCCCCAGACCTTCAAGCTGGCGGCGGTGCATCTTTGCATGAAGGACCCCAGCCAGGACTGCATGGACGAGTACGGCAACCATCCCTGCTGCGGCTGAACCCATTGAACTGACGGGCGGGCCCTGCCGGAAACGGCGGGGCCCGCGCTGCGCTGCCCCGCCGCGCCGGGGTGAAGCCCGGGCCTCCCCACGCTTGCATTTTCCGGCTGGGGGCGTACAATACCATTGTGTGAGACATTTTTTGCATGAATGGGAGAACGCAAATGGAACAACAGGAAAAAGGCCTTGACCTCTCGCTGCTGAACGAGGAGCTGCGCCGGGCCGTCGCCGCCCACACCAAGCCCATGGTCTGCTTCGAGGGGCTGGAGGTCACCGCCCTGCGGGAAGGCTATGTGGAGGCGAAAGCCCCGGTCACCGAAAGCAGCCTGAACCCCTACGGCAACGCCCACGGCGGCTGGCTGTTCGCGCTGTGCGACACCTGCTCCGGCCTGGCGGCCAGCACCCGGGGCCGCCCCAACGTGACCCTGCAGGCCTCGGTGAACTACATCCGGGGCGCAAAACCCGGCGACACCGTCACCGTCAAGGCCGTCAGCCGCCACAGCGGCGGGCGCACCGCCGTGAATCAGGTGGAGATTTTCGACGGCCGGGGCCGCCTGCTGCTCACCAGCAGCTTCACCATGTACTACATGGACGGCAAAAGATGAAAAAGGCAGGGCCCGGCGGGCCCTGCCTTTTGCTTTGCACATCCGGCGGCCAGAGCGCTGAAAACGCGGGCCGCCCTTTAACGCCTTGGCGCTTAAAAGTTGGAGCCGTTCCAGCCCCAGTGCTCGGTCTCGGCGTACTTCACATACACCCGGCCGGCGGGAATGTCCAGCACGCTGTCCAGGATATCGCACACCCGGCCGGTGAGCTGGCGGTAGTCCTCGCCGTCCGCGCCGCCGTAGACGCTCACCTCCGCGATGGCGGCGGGCGCGTCGCTGCCCGCCATCCACAGGGCCTTTTCGCCCTCCACTTCCACCATCAGCCAGGCCTCGCTCTTGCCCGGGATGACCTCGATGGCCTGCCCCAGCATGGCCTTGATCCGCCCGGCCTGGGCTTCGTTCACCGCCACATTGGCGCTCACACGAATAAACGGCATGATTCTTTTCCTCCTGTTTATTCCGCCGCGGGCAGATGCGCCCGCAGGAACTGCAAAACGTCCTCGTACACCTCGGCCCTGCCCGCCTCGTTGAGGATCTCGTGGCGCATGCCGGGGTAGAGCTTCAGCCGCACGTTTCGCCCCGCGTCCTTCAGCCACTGATACACCTGGGCGGGGCCTTTGCCGCTCGCACCCACCGGGTCCTTGTCGCCGGCGACGACGAACACCGGCAGATTTTTGGGCACCCGCGCCGCCCATTTCGGGCCGGTCACGGCGGCAAGGCCGCCGAACATGTCCCGGTAGGCGGCCGCCGTGAAGGTGAAGCCGCAGTCCGGGTCGGCGTCAAAGGCCTCCTGCACGGACCTGTCCGCCGCCAGCCAGGCCGAGGGCCCCTCGCCGGGGAACTGCCTGTGGTAGCCGCCGGTGGAGAGGGACTCGATGAGCTTGCCGGGGCTTTTCGGGCCCTTCACCGCCGCCTGCAGGCCGGCCAGCGCCCGGGCGAAGCCCAGCAGGGGATTGGCCCCCATGGTGCCGCAGACCACCGCGGCGGCAAGCCCGCCGCCCCAGCGGGCGATGTATTCCCGGGTCAAAAAGGAACCCATGCTGTGGCCCATGATACACACCGGCAGGCCGGGGTATCTCGCCCGGGCGTCCGCCTCCAGCCGGCGCAGGTCGGCCAGCACATGCTCCCAGCCGTCCCTGTCGGCAAAATGGCCCTGCACCACCGCCGAGCGCCCGTGGCCCGCGTGATCGTTCATGAACACCGCAAAGCCGTGCTGGGCCAGGAAGCTGGCAAAATCTTCATAGCGGGCGCTGTGCTCCGCCATGCCGTGCACCAGCAGCAGCACCGCCTTCGGCTCTTCGCGGGCCCACAGGCGGGAAAAGATCTCGCCCTCGCCGCTGTGGGCGGGGCTGGTCCACTCACTGCTTTTCATCTTCGCCCTCCTTCTGCTCCGCCGCGCCGAAGGGCGCCAGCGACAGGCCGGTCACGTCGCTCACCGGCAGCGAAAAGGCCAGCGCATGGCCGGCGCCCGCGCCTTCGGCGCAGATGGCCTTCATCACCGGCTGCCGCCCGGCGGCGGGCACCAGGATGAGCACCACGTCCTTTTCCGGCTGGATGGTGATGTGCAGGAATTTCTGGGCTTCTTCGGCGGCAAGGCTCCGGCCGCGCACCACCGTGCCGCCCCGGGCCCCCGCCCCGCGGGCGGCGTCCATCACGTCGGCGGCAAAGCCGTGCTCGGCGATGACCACGATGAGTTCATGCTGGCTGCGCATGGGTCGCTCCTCCTTTTGGAATGGTGTTTCGGCCGCCGCTGCGGCGGCGATGCGCTGGTGGGCCAGCGCGCTGATGCTGCAAAGGCCGATGGTGAAGGCGATGCCCCGCCCCGGGCGGTAGAGCTCCAGCCGGTCGGTCAGCGCCGCCAGCACTTCGCCGGCGTCCCCCGGCAAAAGCGCAAGCACCACGTCCTTTTCCGGCTCGTCCAGGCCCAGCAGGTCCATCACTTCCGCACTGGCGGTGCCATGGCCCAGCAGCACGAGCTGGGTCAGGATGCGGCGGCGGCGCAGCTCGGCGGACACCGCCTCGCCCTTGCCCCGGTCCACCACGGCAAACAGGCAGCATATGGATGAAGGCGCTTGGTTCATTGCACATCCTCCTCGGGGCCCGCGTCCAGTTCCAGCACGTCGTCCGCCTCCTGCGCCGGGGCGCTCTCGCCGGCGGCGTGCCGGGTCTTGAACTGATACACCAGCCCGATGATCTGAATGGTGATGAGCGGGATCATGGCCACCATGGCCACCACCCCGAAGGCGTCGGTGAGAATGTCGCCCCCCACCGCCTCGCAGGCCCCCATGGCAAAGGGAAGAAGGAAGGTGGCGGTCATGGGGCCGGAGGCCACCCCGCCGGAGTCAAAGGCCACCGCGGTGAAGATGCGGGGCACGAAAAAGCTCAAAGCCAGCGCCAGGGCGTAGCCCGGCAGCAAAAACCACAAAAGGGGCGCGCCGGTGAGCACCCGCACCATCGACAGCCCCACCGAGGCCGCCATGCCGATGGACAGGCCCGCCATCATCGCCTTCTGGGAAATGGCGCCGCCGGTGATCTCCTCCACCTGCTTGTTCAGAACCAGCACGGCGGGCTCGGCCTTGACCAGGAAGTAGCCGATGAGCATGCCCACCGGCACGATGAGCCAGCGCAGGGGCAGGCCCGCCAGCCGGCGGCCCAGCTCGTTGCCCGCGGGCATAAAGCCCACGTTCACCCCGGTAAGGAAGAGGGTGAGGCCCAGGAAGGTGTAGAGGATGCCCACCAGGATTTTGGCCAGCGCCCGGCGGCGCAGCCGGAAGAACAGCACCTGAAACACCAGGAAGAACGCCAGGATGGGCCCCAGGGCCAGGGCCACCTCTTTGGCGTATTCCGGCGCCGCCGCTCCGAAGGCCGCCAGCAGGGCCCGGGTGTCCTCGATCGCAGACACCGACAGGGGGGTGTAGCTCGCGTCGCCCGAGCGGTAGATCATGCCCAGGATGAGCACCGACAGCACCGGCCCGATGCTGCACAGCGCAACAAGGCCGAAGCTGTCGCCCTCGGCGTTTTTGTCGCTTCGCACGGCGGTGAGGCCCAGGCCCAGCGCCATGATGAAGGGCACCGTGATGGGCCCGGTGGTCACCCCGCCGGAGTCGAAGGCCACGGCCAGAAAAGCCGACGGCACGAAGCGGGTGAGGATGAACACCAGAAGATAAAAGACGATGAGCATCACCGGCAGGCTCCAGCCCAGCAGAATGCGCAGGAAGCTCAGCACCAGGAACAGCCCCACCCCGGCGGCCACCGTCAGGATCAGCACCCGGTCGGGAACGGCGGGGGTCTGTCTGGCCAGCACCGCCAGGTCCGGCTCCGCCACCGTCACCAGCACGCCGATGAGAAAACAGCCCGCCAGGATGAGCCACAGTTTGCGGGTGCGGGTGAGGTGGGTGCCCACCAGCTCGCCGATGGGCATCATGGCCATGTCCGCCCCCAGGGTAAAAAACCCCATGCCCAGGATGAGCAGGGCCGCCCCTGCCAGGAACAGGCACAGGGTGGAAAGGTCCACCGGCACCACAAAGGCGCACAGCGCCAGCACGATGAGGCTGACGGGCAGCACGGCGGCCAGGGATTCGTGGATCTTCAGCTTGAGTTGTTTGTTCAAGGGCATCGCCTCCTTTGACGCGGGTGGACGCGCCGCGCCGGCAAAGGGGTGCGTCAAACCGGCGGCGGCGGGAGGGCCGGGCCCGAAGGCGCCCTCGCGGGATATACAAGACATATACATTATATAACGCGGGGGCCGGCCTGCGCAAGCATGGATCAATTTTTGCACAGGCCATAGTTTTTTAATACAAGTGCGTAGTTTTTTCTATCGTTTTTTCCATTCCATACAGGTAAAATGGTCTTGTCACCGGGCGGCAGCAGTCCTTTCGGCGCGAAAGGCGCAAAAAAGCTCCGCCCCAAAAATCAAGGAGGACAAACCATGAAAAAGCTTCTTGCACTTGCACTGAGCGCTGTGCTGGCCCTGAGCCTGGCGGCCTGCGGCGGCGCTCCCGCTTCCACCCCTGCTTCCACCCCCGCTTCCGGGGCTGCCTCTGAGGGCGGCGCTGCCGCAACCTCCGACATGCGCGTGGACGTGTTCTACTACGACTTCTCCGACGTGTACATCTCCACCGTGCGCGCCGCCATGGACGAGCAGCTGAAGGCCATGGGCATCGAGCCCAACAACTGGGATGCCGCCGGCAGCCAGCCCACCCAGACCGACCAGGTCAACACCGCCATCACCGCCGGTTCCGACCTGCTGATCGTCAACATCGTTGAGACCGCCACCAGCGCTCCCGCGCAGGACATCGTGAATGCCGCCCAGACCGCCGGCATCCCCGTGATCTTCTTCAACCGCGAAGTGGCTGACAACGAAGTCATCAACAGCTATGACAAGTGCGCCTTCGTGGGCACCAACGCCCCCGACGCCGGCCATATGCAGGGCGAGATGATCGGCAACTACCTGCTGG
>NZ_CALXHK010000082.1:0-6149 GCF_944388085.1 Candidatus Allofournierella excrementigallinarum
GGCAGCGTGTGGAGCACCGTGCCCGGCCGGGAGGACCCTTACTACCTGCACCTGTTCTCCCCCAAGCAGCCCGACCTGAACTGGGAGAACCCCGCGGTGCGCCGCGAGGTGGTGGAGATGGTGAACTGGTGGCTGGATAAGGGCGTGGCGGGTTTCCGGGTGGACGCCATCGTGAACATCGGCAAGCCGGAACGGTTTGAGAACTACCCGCCCGACCGGCCGGACGGCCTGGCGGACTGCCGCCAAATGCTGGCGGACCCGGTGTCCCGGCAGCGGCTGCACACCTATCTCGGCCAGCTGCGGGACGAAGCCTTTGCCCCCCATGGCGCCTTCACTGTGGGCGAAGTATTCGATGCCGACCCCGCGGAGATGAGCCTGTTCATCGGGCAGGGGGGCTTTTTCTCCAGCATGTTCGACTTTGCCGCCGCCTGCTGGGGCGGCAGCCCCAAGGGCTGGTACGACGCCAAAAAACCCGGCCCGGACAATTACCGGGACTGCTGCTTCGCCAGCGCCCTGCGGGCCGAGGGCGTGGGCTTTTTGAGCAACATCATCGAAAACCACGACGAGCCCCGCGGCGCCAGCCGCTACCTGCCCGAACAGGCCGCAAACGACCCGCGGGCCCAGAAGGCGCTGGCGGCGGTGCAGATGCTGCTGCCGGGCCTGCCCTTCCTCTACCAGGGGCAGGAACTGGGCATGACCAACACGGTGTTCCCTTCCATCGACGCGGTGGACGACGTGAACACCCACGGCGAATACGCCGCCGCGCTGGCTGCGGGCCTCGCCCCCGCCGAAGCGCTGGAGCGGGTGGCCCGCCTCAGCCGCGACAACGCCCGCACCCCGGTGCAATGGACGGCGGGGCACGCCGCCGGCTTCACCGCCGGCACGCCCTGGCTGCCGGTGAACCCCAACTACACCCGGGTGAACGCGGCGGCCCAGCAGGGCGTGGAAGGCTCGGTGCTGGAATTCTACAAAAAGTTGATCCGGCTTCGAAAAAACGATAAGTATAAAGAGGCGCTGGTGTGGGGCAGCTTTGAGCCGGTGCATCAGGAGCAGGCGGGCCTTGCGGCCTTTGTGCGCACCGGCGGCGGGCGCAGGCTGCTCGTCGCTTCCAACCTGGGCGGCGAGGCCCAGCGGGTAGAGCTGCCCGGCGCGGCAAAGGAAGTGCTGCTGTGCTCAGACGGCGTGCCCGGTCAGGCGGGCGGCGTCCTGGCCCTGGCCCCCTGGCAGGCGGCGGTGGTGGAACTGGCATAAAAGCTGACACAACAAATTCAAAGCAGCGCCCGGCCCTCTCCACGCAGTATACGGTGGGGATGGGCCGGGCGAATTTTCGCACAATGCTGCCTTTAATAGCATACGGGCGGCGACCCAGCCGAAGCGAAGCCCGGGCCTCCCCACGTAGTGCCGCAGCTTTCTCGGCTTTCAGCGGACGGCAGGCCGGGAGAAACGGGCCGGAGCACCACCCTGGCGCCGCTCTGCGCTGCGAAGCGGGCGGGCAGGCCTTTTACCCCTCCTGCCCGCCGCCGGGGGCCGCAGGGGCGTCCAGGCGGGCGCGGCAGAGGCTCAGGCTGCCAAAGACGGGGATGCACAGCAAAAACCACAGGCTGGAGTAAAGGGGGCAGATCTGGCCCCAGAGGTTGCCCCAGAGCAGGGAGTAGTCCCACACGCGCCAGCCCAAAGCCAGGTTGCAGACCACGCCGAAGGCCAGCTCCACGCCGGTGATGGCCAGCGCGCCGGCGGCGCAGCGGGCCAGCAGCGGCCAGCGGGCCAGGCGTTCGTTCAGCGCCCAGAGGGCCAGCATGCAAAGCCCTCCCGCCAGCAGCATGGTCCAGTGGGTGCGCCCGCGCCAGGCCAGCTCGATGCAGCCGTAGCCCAGCGCCCCCAGACAAAACAGCGCGCTTTTTTCGATCATAGAAAAATCACCCGGGGAACAGTGTTCCCCGGGTGATGGATTTTTATGTGGGTTTACTGGCCCATGCGGGAAATGCGGGTGAGAAGTTCCTGGCGGCACTCCCACAATTTGCGGGAATAGTCCACATAATACCGATGGGGGTACTCGAAGCGGCGCATCTCCTCCCACAGGTTCTCCACCTGCTCGGCGCAGGCGGCGCGTATCTCGGTCACGGTGGGCCGGTCGTACACCAGCCTGCCCTCGCGGTAGATGGGGGTGGTGATGCACTTCACCGTGCAGTTCTTGTAGGTGCGCTGCTTCCAGGTCTGGTTGGGGTCGAAGAGGGTGAGTTCCTCGTGCTCGCCCACCTCTTCGTCGTACACCGCCACATAGTCCGCCATGGCCTTGCGGGTGTAGTTGTCGTAGATGCGCCAGACCTTCTTGAGGCAGGGCAGGGTGATCTTTTCCACGCTCTCGCTGACCTTGATCCTGGGGATGTAGCTGTCCCCTTCCTTCACGGCGGCCAGCTTGTAGACCCCGCCGAACACCGGGTCGCTCTTGGCGGTGATGAGGTTCTCGCCGATGCCGAAGCTGTCGATCTTCGCCTCCTGCAGGATGAGGTCCCGCACGATGTACTCGTCCAGGCTGTTGGAGGCGCAGATGGGGCAGTCCTCATAGCCAGCCTCGTCCAGCATCCTGCGGGCCTTTTTGGAGAGATAGGCGATGTCGCCGGAGTCGATGCGGATGCCCTTGGGCCGCTTGCCCAGGGGCTTGAGCACTTCGTCGAACACCTTGATGGCGTTGGGCACGCCGCTCCTGGTCACATTGTAGGTATCCACCAGCAGCACGCAGCCGTCGGGGTAAAGGCGCGCGTAGGTGGCAAAGGCCTCGTACTCGCTGTCAAACATCTGCACCCAGCTGTGGGCCATGGTGCCGCTGGCGGGGATGCCGAAGTCCCGGGCGGCCATGACGCAGCTGGTGGAGGCGCAGCCGCCGATGTAGGCGGCGCGGGCGCCGTAGACCGCCGCGTCGTACCCCTGGGCGCGGCGGGCGCCGAACTCCATCACAGGGCGGCCCTGGGCGCTGCGCACGATGCGGTTCGCCTTGGTGGCCACCAGGCACTGGTGGTTGAAGGTGACCAGCAGCAGCGTTTCCAGCAGCTGGCACTCGATGGAGGGGCCCTCCACCGTGACGATGGGCTCCTGGGGGAAGATGGGCGTGCCCTCGGGGATGGCCCAGATGTTGCAGTGCAGGGTGAAGTGCCGCAGATAATCCAGGAACTTTTCGTTGAACACGCCGCAGGCGGCCAGGTACTCGATGTCCTGCTCGGTGAACTTGAGGTTTTCCACCGCCTCGATGAAGGTGTCCAGCCCGGCCATGATGGCAAAGCCGCCGCCGTCGGGTATTTTTCGGAAGAACATGTCGAAGACGCTTATTTTGTCTTCAAAACCCTCTTCCAGGTAGCCCGCCGCCATGGTCAGCTCGTAGAAGTCCATGATGGTGGTGAGATTGCGTTTCACGTCCAGCATAAGCCTTTGCCCCCTCGTTTTCCCTTTTATCAATAGCGGCGGCGGATCTTTTTGGAGCCGCGCCTCTTTGCCAGCGAGATGAAATAGAGCGCCAGATACACCGCCACCGCGGCCCCGGTGAGCACCATCAGCACCTTGAAGTAGAGGCTGGAGAAGAATTCGCCCACCTTGCTGAAGGTGTAGAGCACCATGTTCCGGTCCAGATCGCGCTCGGCCAGCAGCTCCACCGTGCCGATGACCTCGCCGGACAGGGAGATGTCCACCGTGCCGATCACGTCCCCCTGCTTCACCGGGGCGGACACGCTCTCGGGCAGGTGGAAGGTCTTTTGGGTGATGCTCTCGTCCGCGCCCACCGGCAGGATGGTGAGCAGGTCGTCCGCCGGGTAGAGCATCAGCCGGTCGGTCTCGGCGCAGTATTTCACCGGCACCTGCTCGATGGGCTCGTTCTTGTCCAGCGCGGGCAGGATGTCGAAGCTCTCGAACACCCAGTCCATCAAAAGGCCGGTCTCGTAGGCGGCGGGGTTGTACTTCGGGTTGCCGTTTGCGTCCAGGTAGTTGACGCCGATCTGGTCGCAGGAGTTGGGGCTGTTCAGCACCACCGAGAGGTAGCTCTTGCCGTCCTGGTTGTGCCAGGCCACCAGGTTGGACCAGTCCTGGAGGGTGCCGGTCTTGCCGCCCATGCAGTAGCTGCGGTAAAACTCGGCGCCCGCGCCCTCGCGGATCATCACGTTGGTGTTGAACAGGTTGTAGGTGCCCGCGGTGTAGCGGGGCAGCATCTCGCCCATGTCGTACTTCTGGGTGGCAATGACCTCTTTGAAGGTGTCGAAGCTGAGGGCGTAGCGGAACATCAGGTAAAGGTCCCGGGCGGTGGTGACGTTTTCGATGCTCATGCCCACCGCGTCCACGAAGTTGGTGCTGGTGCAGCCGATCTCTTTGGCCTTGGCGTTCATCATGTAGACGAAGTTCTCCTGGCTGCCGCCGCCCACATAGTCGGCGATGATCATGGCCGCGTCCGCGCCGCTGTACACCAGCATGGCGTTCAGCAGGTTGCGCAGGGTGTGGGTCTCGCCGGGGCGGATGTCCGCCACCTGCATGCCCTTGCCGTAAAGTTCGTCCTGCACATAGCGGGGCATGGACACGGTGACGGAATCCAGCTGGTCCTGATACTGCTCCAGCAGCAGAATGGCGGTCATCACCTTGGCGGTGCTGGCGGTGGGCAGCGGCTGGTCGCTGTTCTTTTCGTAAACGATGATGTTGGTGTCCAGATTGACCACATAGGCCCCGGGGGCGGCCACCTCAAAGGGCGGGGTGAAGCCCGCGGCAGAGGCGGGCAGGGCCAGCAGCCCGGCCAGCGCCGCAAGGGTCAGCAGAAAGGCGATGGTTTTTTTCATATAGACTTTTCCCTTTAAAGGCGTTACAATAAAACACAGATGACCCCGCCGGGGCGGGCGGCGCAGAGCCGGGCCCTCCCGGATGGTATCTTATATATTATAGCAGTTTTGAGGCCGCTTATAAAGGCTTTTTGTGTGAAAGAGGTGTGTTCCCCCGTGATTTATGTGACCGGCGATCTCCACGGCGACATCGGGCGTTTTGCCGACAAAGCCGTCAAAAAGCTGAAAAAAGGCGACACGCTCATCGTGCTGGGGGATTTCGGCTTTCTCTGGTCCGGCGGCAAAGCGGAGCAAAAGCACCTGAAATGGCTGACCAAGCGCCACTACCGTATCCTGTTCATCGACGGCTGCCACGAGAACTTCGACCTTTTGCGCGATTACCCCGTGGAGGACTTCATGGGCGGCCGCGCGCGGCACATCGGGGGCAATCTCTATTACATCCAGCGGGGCAGCATTCTGGAGATCGAGGGCAAGAAGCTGCTCTGCTTCGGCGGCGCCGAAAGCTGGGACAAAGAGGACCGGGAGGAAGGCGTCAACTGGTGGCGGGCGGAACTGCCCACCAGCGACGAGCTGGAATACTGCGCCGAGAACCTGAAGGCCGCGGGGGGCCGGGTGGACTACATCCTCACCCACGACGCGCCGCTGCAGATTTTGGAGTTCACCCAGCTGATGCGGGGCCAGCCAAACTGGCTGCACAACTTCTTCGACCAGGTCATGAAGACCACCTGCTACAAAAAATGGCTGTTCGGCCGCTACCACAAGGACCTGAACTACAGCCCCAAGGTGCAGGCGGTGTTTCTGAAAGTGGTGCCGCTGGAATAAGGCGGCTTTGCAAAAAAGGAAAGCGGCCCGGATGCAAAAGCATCCGGGCCGCTCGTTTTTGGGGTCTTAGTAGGCCTTGCCCCAGTAGACCATCACCTTGGCGGGACGGCCGCACACCGGGCAGACGTCGGAGAGATGCTCCTGCTCAAAGGGCATGCACCGGCTGGACAGGCCAGCCTCCTCCTTCATCTTCTCCTCGCAGGCAACGTCGCCGCACCACATGGTCTTGATGTAGCCGTTGTTCGCCTCGGCCAGGGCCTTCACCTCGTCCATGGTGGCGGCGGCCCAGGTGCGCTTCTCCCGGTTTTCCAGCGCCCGGGCGTAGAGGCTGTGGGCCAGAGCGTCCAGCTGGGCGGGGATGGCGGTCTCCAGTTCGTCCAGGCTGACGAAGGTCTTTTCCCGGTTGTCGCGGCGCACCAGCACGCACTGGTTCTTCTCGATGTCCTTGGGGCCGATCTCCAGGCGCAGGGGCACGCCCTTCATCTCCCACTGGCTGAACTTCCAGCCGGGGCTGTTGTC
>NZ_CALXHK010000083.1:0-5062 GCF_944388085.1 Candidatus Allofournierella excrementigallinarum
GTAGCTTAGGCACGAGATGGAAGGAAAGCCGGACTGGCTGCACGGCTTTCCTGTCCAAATTTATTGTAATAGGAGCGATCGTATGTCATTGTTTGAGGGTTTGTCCAAGGTCATCTCGGAGACCAGCGCCACGGCGGTGAGCAAGACCAAGGAGCTTGCCCGCATCGCCCAGCTCAACGGCGCCATCTCGGACGAGGAGAAGATCATCGCGGCAGCCCACACCGAGATCGGGCGGCGGTATATGGAGAACCTTGCCGGCGAGCGGCCGGACCTGTTCGGGGATCAGGTGGAGCGGATCCGGGAGGCCCAGAGCCGGATCGAGGCCCTGCGCCGGGAGCTGGAAGAGGTCAAGGGCATGGGCAAGTGCCCCTATTGCGGCGCGCAGGTGGAGGCGGGCAAGGCTTTCTGCGGCAGCTGCGGCGCCAGGCTGCCCCAGCCTGAGGCGGCCGGCGGAACGCCCCAGAACACCGAAAGCTGATCGCCGGCGGTGAGAGGATGAAAACCGGAAAAGCGCTTTTGCTTGGCTCCGCCGTGTATTTTGTGCTGAGCTTCGCCCCAGTGCTGTACCTTGCGTCCAGGGTGCAGGCGGGCGGCGTCGCCCTGCTGTCGGCGCGCAGGCTGGGCCTGCTGGAAAATTCCCTGCTGCTGGGCCTTGTGGTGGCGGCCTTCTGCATGACGGCGGGCCTGGCGGCGGCCCAGGGCATCCACACCGGGCCGTTGGCAGGCCGGGGCTGCCGCTGGTTCTTTTTGCTGCTGGCGGCGGTGCCCCCCTATGTCTACGCCCTGGCCTGCCTGTCGGTGGCCCGGCTTTTCCGGCTGAATCCCACGGGGCTGTTCCCCAGCGCGGCGGTGGAGGTGCTGGCCTACCTGCCCATCTGCACCGGCATCTCGCTGCTGGCGCTGGAGCGCCTGCCCAAAGAACCCCTCCAGCTGGCCCTGCTCATGGGCCGGGAGGAAAAAGCCTTTTGGAATGTGGCGCTGCCCTCGGTGTTCCCCCAGGTGCTGGCCTCGGGCGGGCTGGTGTTCATCCTGTCGGTCACCGACTTTTCCATCCCCTCCCTGTTCCAGGTGAACGTCTATGCCATGGAGATCTTCTCCGACTACTCCGCCCAGGGGCGCACCTACCACTCCTTCCTGCTGTCCCTGCCGCTCACGGCGGTGGCGGCGGTGGTACTGCTGCTCTGCATGGGCCCGGTGAAGAGCATCCTCATGGCGGCCCCCTCCGGGGCGGCCTTTCCGGTGCGGGGCGGGGCCGCCGTGTTCGCCGCGGGCAGGGCGGGTGTGGCCCTCTGCATGTTCCAGGTGGTTTTCCCCCTGGCCGCCCTCGCACCCTACCTGCCCAGCCTGGGGTGGGCCATCCTGCTCGCGTGGGAAGAGCTGGCCACCTCTTGCCTCACCGGCGCGCTGGCTGGGCTGCTGGCCCTGGCGCCCGCAGCGCTGGCCGCGGAGTTCCTGCTGGCCCAAAAGGGGAAACGGTGGCTGTGGTACCTGTTCCTCTTTCCCATCGCCCTGCCCGGTTCCATCGTGGGGCTGGGCCTGCTGGAGATGGTCAACAAAAGCCCCTTCCACCGCCTGGGGCGCACCGTCTGGATGCCCGCTCTGGGCCTCGCGGTGCACTACCGCCCTATCTGCTGCTCCTGCTGGCCGGGGCCTTTGCCCGGCTGGACCGGGACAAGCTGGCGCTGGGGCGGGTGCTGGCGCGGTCGCGGGGGCGGTATCTTTTCCGGGTGCGGCTGCCCCTGCTCCGCGGCGGGCTGCTGGCTGCCTTCGCGGTGGCCTTCATGCTCAGCGTGGCGGACGTGGGCACCGTGCTGATGCTGATGCCGACGGGGATGGAGCCCCTGTCGGTGAAGATCTACAACTACCTCCACTACGGCTCCTCCGAACTGGTGGCCGGCTTTTGCTATTTTCAGGTACTGCTGTGCATGGCGGTGATGGTGCTGACCGGGCTGTTCCTCTCCGCGCGCCGGAAAGGGCGGCGAGCGGGCGGCGGGCGGCAGGAAAGGAGAAAGACGGATTGATCCAGGCGCAAGACATCACAAAACGATACGGGGAGCTCACGGTGCTGAGCGGCCTCTGCCTGGCGGTGGGGCCGGGGGAGCTGGTCTCCATTCTTGGGGAGAGCGGCAGCGGCAAATCCACCCTGCTGCGCATCATCGCCGGGCTGGCAACGGCCGACGCTGGCCGGCTGCTGCTGGGGGGCGAGCCGCCCGCCCAGGCGCTGGAAAAGCGGGGGGTGGCCATGACCTTCCAGGAGCCGGCGCTGTGGAACCACATGACGGTGGAGGACAATATCCTCTACGGCAGCCCCCTCCGAGGCCGGCAGCCCCGGCGAGAGGAGGCCGCTGCCCTGGCGGAGCGACTGGGCATCGGCGAGCTACTGAAACGCTATCCCTACGAAATTTCCGGAGGCCAGGCCAAGCGGGCCGCCCTGGCCCGGGCCATCGCCTGCCGCAAGCCCGTCCTGTTGCTGGACGAGCCCTTTGCCAACCTGGACGAAAAGAGCAAGGCCATAGCCATGGAGGCGGTGCGGCATTGCTGCGCCGGAATGACGGTGCTGCTGGTGACCCACAGCCGGGAGGAAGCTGAGTGCCTGAGCCAAAAGCGGTACCAGCTGGAAAGGGGGCGCCTGTATGGATAAGAAAAAAATCTTCATCGTCGTCTTTTTCCTCGCGGCCATGGCGGCGGCGGGCGTGGGGCTGAAGATGTACCAGGCCGACAGCGAGCCGGTGTACGAGAAGATGGACTACCTCCATGTGCTCTTTCAAGGCGAGGAGATCTCCGCCCTTTATGACGACGGACAAAAGCTGTGGGTGGGCCTGAAAGACGGCCTGCGCACCATCCACCGGGAGACCGGGGAGCCGCTGGAGGTGATCGACGACAGCATCACCCTGATCTACGCCTCGGAGATCGGGGAGAGCTTCGACGGCCTTGTCTGGTGCGGCCACAACGACGGCGTCAGCGCCTACACGAAAAGCGGCGAGAAAGTCCTCACCTTCTCCGCGCCCCAGATCCCCGAGGGCCGGGTGAACGCGGTGCTGCCGGTGGAGGACGGGGTTTGGGTCGGCTGCATGACCGGGGCGGCCTTTTTGACAAAGGAGGGCGGCCAGTGGCAGGTGGAGCGGGTGGTGGGCACCACAAGCGGCCTCACCGAGGAGTGCGTGAGCATCATCCGGAAAAACGGCGCTGAGCTGTGGTTCGGCATGTACCTGTGCCAGAACGAGGGCGGGCTGTGCATCCTGAAAGGGGACGAGTGGACCTACCTCACCATGGACGACGGCCTGGCCCACCGGTATGTGAACTCCCTGGTGTTTTTGGACGAGGACACCTGCCTTGCCGGGGTGGGCCACACCCTCTACGGCGGGCTGAACCTGCTCAAGCGTACCCCCGAGGGTTGGAAGGTGACCCGCACCTGGTCCAGCGCGGAGGGCCTGCCGGGCAATAAGGTGCGGTTCCTTTTCTGCACCCGGGACGGGCGGATGATCATCACCACCGAGATGGACGGCATGGTGATCTGCGAGCGGCCCCCGGACGAGGGCGCCGAGGCCATCACCGGGCTGTACCTGGTGCAGGGCAACGGCCTGGCAGACAACGAGGTCAAGTGCATCGCCGAAAGCGACGCCTGCCTCTGGCTGGGCTGCAAGACCGGTCTTACCCGCATGGACAAGACATGACCTGTCCCAAACATCCTGCCAGGCCCCTCATCCTTAAAACACAAAAATAGGCGCTGCCCTTCCTCTCTGGTTTAGCTCTCCAGTCATATCCCACTGCATGGGTGGTTTTCAGCGGGTATGACTGTTTTCTCACAGCCCCATCGCTTCGCTGAGTTTCTGCCCGGCGAGGCGCTTGTTTTTGTCGAAGGCGTGGCTGTAGATGTCCAGCGTAGTACTGGGCTGGGAGTGACCCAACAGGCCCGCCACCGTTCGAACATCCACACCTTGGGCGATGAGCAAGCTGGCATTTGTGTGGCGCAAACTGTGCACATTCAAATTTTCTGGCAGACCGTTCTCACGAAGTATTTTTTTGAAGCGAAAGGTGAAGGTACAGGGCACCATAGGGTCGCCATTAGGCTGTCGGAACAGGTAGTCATCCTGTGTGAGCGCACCAGTGCCTTGTTGCTCCTTTTCCCATTGACATTCTTTCTCCCATGCGCGCAGCAGTTTGCAAAGATCTTTCGACAGATATACCACCCGCACCCCTGCTCGTGTTTTAGGTTCCTTGACTAGAATGGGTTGTCGGCTCAGCTTGACAACGTTTCTCTGAATGTGGAGTGCCCGCTGCCGCCAGTCTATGTCTGACCAGCGCAGGCCACATGCTTCGCCCCGGCGCATCCCGGTGGCAAGGATGAGCTTGTAGTACACTTCATATTTCATGCTTTGGGTTTCCAGTGCCGCTATGAGTCGCTGCACTGTTTCCTCGTCTGCAACCGGCCGCTCTTTGGGGATACCCTTTTTCTTGTACGCCCGCCATGCGGGATTGTGGGTGATGTACCCTGCCTCCACTGCATCGGACAGGATACTGCACAGGCAGGAATGGATGCCTTCTACTGTTTTCTCCGCCAGCACGTTGCCGGTGTTTTCGTTCTTCTCCCGGCGCATGGCGTCGTAGAAATCCCGGAGTATCTCCTTGTTGAGTTCTGTCAGCTTGTAGTGCCCCAAGGCTGGCAGAATACGGCGGATATCCTGCTTATCCCGTGTCAGTGTACTGGCTGCGAGCTTTTTCGGCGCTACCTGCCCCAGCCAAATTTCGATATACCTGGCCAGGGTCATACTGCGATCCACCGGCTGGCCAGGGGTGTGTTTTACTTCCTGCTCATAGAGGACTGCCTGTTCGTTCAACCACTTCTGTGTTTGCTTCGCTGTCAGACCCAGGGGCGGGTGGACGGTCTTTTGTGCCGGCTTCAAACGGTTTCCCTGGTAATCATACCCCCGGGACACCACCAGCAGATAGCTGTTCTCGCCGCGTTTTCGGATGCTTGCCATGTGTTGACCACTCCTATTACAATAAATTTGGACAGGAAAGCCGTGCAGCCAGTCCGGCTTTCCTTCCATCTCGTGCCTAA
>NZ_CALXHK010000084.1:0-4890 GCF_944388085.1 Candidatus Allofournierella excrementigallinarum
TATAAGCGCCCCCGGCATGACGAGACGCGCGCCCTCGCTTATCAGCCGCTGTCTGTCCACGTCGCTCTCCGTCTCGTTGTCTTGTGCTCAGGAAAGCGGAGCTCAGAACTGCTTGATGCCGTCGGGAGTTTCGATCTCCACGGGGTGCTTCTTCCAGTTGACGCAGACCATCCACAGCCAGATGACCACGCCCACGCCCAGATACACACCGAAGCAGATCCAGGAGTCGATGCCCTGGCCCAGGGTGCAGAAGAAGGCGATGGCCACAGCGATCAGCATGGCCAGGATGCGGAAGGCGTCGCCGCCCTTGACGGCGTTGGAGCTCTTCCAGCCCGGGTACTTGTGGTGGATGCACACAGCGCTGATCATGGTCAGAGCGTAGGCGCAGGCGCAGCCGAAGCTCATCAGGTTGAAGAAAGCGCTCATGAAGTCAGAAGAGTTCTGCAGAACGATGAACACCAGGCTCAGCACCAGCAGGAACACGTTGGGCAGCAGGGGCTGCTGGTTCTTGTTGACCTTCGCGAACACCTTGGGCAGGAAGTTCTTGTTGGCCATGGAGTAGAGCATACGAACGGTGGACATCCAGAAGCCCAGCAGGGAAGCGCCCATGCCCAGCAGGCAGGACAGCAGGCCCACAACGATGGGCCAGAAGGTCCAGCCAAGCTCGTTCTGCATGGTGGAGATGGTCAAAAAGCCGTCCTGGGCGAAGTTCGTGTAGACATCCTGCAGGCCGTCCAGGCCGGCCACGCAGAAGTAATAGAACACATAGATGCTGCCGCAGGTGAGGATGGAGCCGCAGATGGCCTTCTTGGAGTTCTTGATGGGGAAGTCGCCTTCCTCCACCATCTGGGGAACGGTCTCAAATCCGAAGTAGGGGGTGATCAGCAGAGCCATGCCGATGACCCAGCCGGGGATGCCGTAGACGGAGTCGAGGGTGGTGTTGAAGATGTTGCCGAAGTTGGACAGGTGCCAGTGGCCGCTGAACAGCAGGATGAAGCCGGTCAGGATGGTGACGGTGATGTTGCAGAACAGCATCACAGCCTGGGCCTTGACCAGGATCTGCACGTTCTGGATGCTCATCAGGAAGTAGAGCACCAGCAGCACGGCGGCAAAGGCGACCATGGTCCAGGTGCCCATGTTCAGGCTGAAGGTCTTGTTCACCCAGGTCATGATGGCCATGACAACTGCCGGGGGAACCGAGATCCAGGCGGCCATGATCAGCCAGGAAGCCAAAAAGCCCACATGCTTGTTGATGCCGACGGTGTTGTAGATCAGTTCGCCGCCGGAGGTGTGGAACAGGCTGGCCAGCTCACTGTAGACCAGGGCGACAGGCAGGATGGCGATGGTCATCAGGCCGAAGGCCAGGAAGGTGCCGCTGCCGCAGTAGCCGTAGAAGACCGAGTCCCAATAGTTCACGAAGGTGAAGATGGAACCGGTGGCGACGGTGTAAACAAAAATCAGTTTCAGACTTTTGTTCAGGCCGCCTTTCGTTTGGGTGTTTTCCATAACAATGACTCCTTTTCACAGGTTTGGCCCCCCGTCAAAACCGCCTGCCCGCAAAAAAAACACCGAAGCCCCGGCGCTTTCCCTCGCGCGGTTTTTCGATGTTGTCACACAAGGCGGGACCGGCCGCGCCGGTCGGGCTGCATGGCAGCGGGTATTCGGTTTCCGGGTCCGGAGAGTTCGTCCCCTTCAGCCGTTATAAAAATAACACTGTCTGTGGATAAATGTCAATAGATTAACAGGCATTTTGTATGCAATTCCATGATCGTGCACCAAAAAGAGACGTTTTTGCACCTGCGGCGGCAGGCCTCACAGCCTTTCGCCCTTCGTGGGGCGCAGCGCCGCGAGGCAGGCAAAGCCCGCCGCGGCCGCCCCCGCCGCCAGCCAGTGGCGGCCCGCCCCAAGGCCCAGCGCCCGCGCCGCCAGAGGAAAGCCGATGCTGCCCGCGCTCATGCCCAGCGCCAGAAATCCGTAGTTGACGCCGGTGTGCTTCATGCCGAACAGGTCGGTGCACAGGCTGGGCAGCACCGCCGCCTCGCCGGAATAGCAGAAGGTCAGGGCGGTGTAAACGGCGATCACCCACCAGCCCCCGGCGAAGGCAAAGGCCGCCGACAGGCCGCAGAGGCCGCCGAAGAGGATGAGGTCCGCCGCCCGGCGGCCGATGCGGTCGCTGGCCGCGGGCATGGCCAGCCGCCCCGCCGCCGAACCGACGGAGCCGACGGCCACCGCCAGGTGGGCGGCGCCCTCCGAGAGGCCCCGCTCCTGCCCCAGCTGCACGATGACCGGGCTGAACAGCAGCACCGCCGGGCTGGCCAGGGCGGTGGCCAGAAACACCAGCTTATACTGCCGCGTTTTGAGCATCTGCCGGGGGGTGAAATCCCGCCCGCCGCTTTCCGCCGGGGCCGCGGCGTTTTCGGGGTTTTCCAAAAGGGCGCTGCCCGCGGCGCACACCGCCAGCAGCAGGCCGCCCAGCACCCAGAAACAGGCCCGGATGCCCCAACGCCCGCTCAGAAAGCGCACCAGGAGGGTGAGCGCCGCGCCGGAGAGACCCACCGCCCCGCCGATGACGCCGGTGGCGAGGCCCTTTTTCTCGGCGTACCACTTCTGGGCGCAGCCCATTACCGCCGGGTAGAGGAAGGCGCTGCCCAGCCCCACCGGCAGCGAGAAGGCCAGATAGAACAGCCCGGGCTTGCCCGCCGGCACGAAACCCACGGCAAAAAAGCCCGCCGCCAGCAGCGCCGTGCCCGCAAAGCCTGCGATGCGGGGGCCGGCCCTGTCCTGCAAAAAGCCCCCCAGCACGCACCCGAGGCCGTAAGCCCCGATGGTGAGGCTGAGCACAAAGCTGGCCGCCGCCTCGTCAAAGCCATATTCTGCCCGCACCGGGCCCTGGAACACGCCCCAGGCGGCGGGCACCCCGGTGAGGATCTGGATGGCGGCCCCCGCCGCCAGGATGGTCCAGCGGTGCTTTTTCAAAAAGCGCTGCATCGTTCCTTCCCCCTTGCTGTCTTTGCCGTTAGTATGGCCCTTTCCGATTGACAAATGCGGGCGCGCAGGGCTATGATATAAGTCAAACACGCAATAACAGGGGGAACAGCCATGAAGATCAATCCGCTCAAGGGCATGAAGGACTATCTGCCCGACGAACAGCGCCTGCGGGACTATGTGCAGGGGCGCATCCTGGCCACCTACCGGGCCAGCGGCTTCCAGCGCATCGCCACCCCCATGCTGGAGGACATGGAAAACCTGGACAAGAGCGAGGGCGGCGACAACCTGAACCTCATCTTCAAGGTGCTCAAGCGGGGCGACAAGCTGGCCGCCGCGCTGGCCTCGGGCCAGGAGAAAGAGCTTTCGGACATGGGCCTGCGCTATGACCTGACGCTGCCTTTGAGCCGCTACTACGCCGCCAACCGGGACAAGCTGCCCACCCCCTTCAAGGTCATCCAGACCGACCGGGTGTTCCGGGCCGAGCGGCCCCAGAAGGGCCGCATGCGGGAGTTCGTGCAGTGCGACATCGACATTTTGGGCGACGGGAGCATCAACGCCGAGATCGAGCTGATCGACGTGACCGCCCGGGCCCTTCTGGACATTGGCTTCAAGGATTTCACGGTGAACGTCAACGACCGGCGCATCCTGCGGGGGATGCTCGCCGGCATGGGTTTTGCCCCCGGCAGCCTGGACAGCGTGTGCGTCACCTTCGACAAGCTGGACAAGATCGGCGCCGAGGGCGTGGCCGCCGAGCTGGCCGAAAAGGGCTGCCCCGCCGCCGCGGTGGCGGCGCTGGGCGAATTTTTGGCCGCCGGCCGCACCGACCTTGCCGCGGTGGGCGCTTTGTGCGGCGACGGGGCCCTGGCGGAGGACCTTGAGCGGGTCATCGCCGCGGTGGCGGCGTTGGCCGAAGGGAAATACTCCATCGCCTACTGCCCCAGCCTGGTGCGGGGCCAGGGCTACTACACCGGCATCGTGTTCGAGGTCACCTGCCCGGCCTTTGCCGGCGCGGTGGCGGGCGGCGGCCGCTACGACAACATGGTGGGCAAGTTTTTGGGCCAGCCGGTGCCCGCGGTGGGCTTTTCCATCGGCTTTGAGCGCATCTGCGCCATCCTGGCCCAGCAGGGCTTTGCCGTGCCCGCCGAAAAGGCCCGGCTGGCGCTGCTCTATCTGCCCCAGGCCGACTTTGCCCAGGTGCTGAAAAAGGCCGCCGGCCTGCGCAGCCAGTACACCGTGACCGTTCTGCCCCAGGCCAGGAAGCTGGGCAGGCAGCTGGGCCAGCTGGAGGCCCAGGGCTTTGCCGCCGCGGCCTTTGCCGACAACGACGACATCAAGGCCCTGGGCGCGGCCCGGTGAGCCGTTCCCCTTCCTTGGCACGCAAAGGGGAGGGGCGGGTGAAAAAACGCCCGCCCCTCCCCTTTTTGCATAAACGCCCCGCCCCCCGGGCAGACTACTGCCAGGAAGGGAGGAGACGACCCCATGCGGACGTTTTACAAGATCTGTGTCGCTTTGCTCATCCTGGGCGGCCTGAACTGGGGCCTCATCGGCCTGTTCAGCTTTGACCTGGTGGGCTGGCTGTTCGGCGGTTCCGCCAGCACCATCAGCCGCATCATCTTCACGCTGGTGGGCCTGGCGGCGCTGGGCGCCATCCCCGGCCTGCTGGGCCTGGGCGGCGGCAGCGGCGAAAGCACCCGGTCCTGAATCTTTTTTCATCAGAGGGGAAGGCCGCGGCGCAACATGCGCCGCGGCCTTCCTGCGCAAAAAAGGGCCCCCGGCGTTTGCCGGGGGCCCTTTGCCCTTGCGTTCAGTGAGCGATCACAGCTCGGCGAAGTACTTGATGGTGCGGACCATCTGGCTGGTGTAGCTGTTCTCGTTGTCGTACCAGGACACGACCTGCACCTG
>NZ_CALXHK010000085.1:0-4814 GCF_944388085.1 Candidatus Allofournierella excrementigallinarum
CCCGGGGGCCACGTTTCTTCGTTTCCTACCCGCCGGTTTCTAGACCTTGGTGTTCTCTCCTTGGTGTGTCTATACTATAGCATACCCCAAATCGTTTGTATATTGACATGATGCATAGACTTATGGTGCAAAATTTGTTCGATTGTTGCCTTGAAGGGGCCGGGAATTTGTGCTATGATGTAAATGTTGGAGTGTATAAAGCGCCGCCTGCTTTTGAAGAGAGCAGGCGGCGCTTTTTGGTTATTCCGGCGCGGTCTCGCTTGGCGGGGGGCGGAGCCCTCTATCTCTATATTACAATATACAGGGCGGTCAGGTCAGCGGCCCGGTGCGCTTGACGCTGATCTTCACCAGGTTGCGGCTGAGGATGGTGTTCTGGTCGGCGTCCAGGGTGTAGCTGAACTCCACCTCGCCCCCCTCGTCGGTGAGGCGGCTGTGGATCTCGTCCGCCGCCACGCCCAGGGTCATGGCGCCGTAGCCGGTGTCGTAGTGGCACAGATGGCGGATGCCCTTTTCCACCACCAGCTGGCCCGCCGCCGGGCCGAAGCGGGTCATGGAGACCTTGCTCTCGTCCTTCGCCACCTTCACGGTGGTGGTGCAGCCCTCGTAGCCGGTGGCCTCGGTCTCCTTGTAGCTGATGAAAAAGCTGCCGCCCCGGCGCACGAAGCTGCCCCGGGTCATCAGCTGCACCGAGCCCGACTCGTCGCCCTGCTCCATGCGCCCGTCGATGCGGATCAGAAAATCCTCGTTCATGGGCTGTTTTCCTCCTTGGATGCGGGGCCCGCGGCCCCGGTCAGTAGTTGTCGATGGCCACCCGGGTCACGGGGCCGTCGTTTGCGCCCACGAACAGCCGGATGAAGGGCTCAAAGCCCGCGGGCTCGTCGCTCACAAAATACTCCGCGCCGCCCTCGCTGCCCTCGGGGGCCAGCAGGCCCAGCTCAAAAAGGCGGCGGCGGGCCAGCAGCGCGCCCTCCCGCCCCGCGTCGATGAGGGCCACCCCCGGGCCCATCACCTTGGCGATGGCCGGGGCGATGAGGGGGTAGTGGGTGCAGCCCAGGATGAGGGTGTCCACCCCTTCCCCGCGCAGCGGCGTGAGGTACTGGGCCGCGATGGCGGCGGTGACGGGGTCGTCCGGGGCCACATAGCCGTTCTCCACCAGCGGCACGAACATGGGGCAGGCCCTGGCGAACACCTGAAAGCGCCCGCTTGCATTGTGCAGCCGCTGCTCGTAGCTGCCGCTGCGGATGGTGGCGCTGGTGCCGATGACGCCGATGCGCCCGTTTTTGGTGGCGGCGGCCGCCGCGGCGCACGCCGCGTCCACCACGCCGGCAAAGGGCACGGGCAGGGCGGCGGTGTAGCCGGCGGGCAGGATGCTGCTCACCGTGCCGCAGGCCGCCAGCAGGAACTTGACGTTTTTCGAGAGAAGGAACGCGATGTCCTGCTTCGCGTACTGGAAGATGGCCGACGGGCTGCGGGTGCCGTAGGGCACGCGGCCGGTGTCGCCGAAGTAGACGATCTTCTCCGCCGGCAGAAGCCGCCGCAGCTGCCGCACCGCCGTGAGGCCGCCCGCGCCGGAGTCGAACACGCCGATGGCACGCTCATCCATGGCTGGCCTCCGCGCGCGCCAGCGCCAGCTCCACCAGTTCGTCCAGCAGCGCGCCCAGGGGCTTGCCCGCCGCCTCCATCAGCTTGGGATACATGCTGATGGGGGTGAAGCCGGGCATGGTGTTGATCTCGTTGATGAGCACGTTGCCGTCCTGTTCCACAAAGAAGTCGCACCGGGCCAGGCCCTGGCAGCCCAAAGCGGCGTAGGCCTTTTCCGCCAGAGCGCGCACCTCGTCCAGCTTCTCCTCCGGCAGGCGGGCGGGGATGAGGGTGCGGCTGGCGCCCAGCACGTACTTGTCATCGTAGGTATAGAACTCCTCGCTGGCCAAAATCTCGCCGGGGCGGGTGCTCACGGCGCAGCGGTTGCCGATCACAGCGCACTCCACTTCCTGCCCTTTCACAAAGCGTTCAAAGACCACCTTGTCGTCCTCGGCCAGGGCGGTGGCCACCGCGGCCTTCAGGGCCGCCCGGTCCTCCGCCTTGCTGATGCCCACGCTGCTGCCCGCGTTGGCGGGCTTGACGAAGATGGGCCAGCCCAGCTTCTTTTCCAGCCGGCCGGCCAGGGCGTCGAAGTCGGCGCAGCCGGCCCGGTCGGCCCAGTCCCACCGGCAGTGGGGCACACCCGCCGCGTCGAACAGGATGTTGGCCACCGCCTTGTCCATGCAGGCGGCGCTGGCCAGCACGCCGCAGCCCACGTAGGGGATGCCCGCCAGCTCGAGCAGGCCCTGGATGGTGCCGTCCTCGCCGTTTTTGCCGTGGAGCACCGGGATGGCCGCGTCCAGCCGCACGGCGCGCACGCCGCCCTCTTCAAAGAGCAGCATGCCGTGGCAGGCCCGGTCCGGGCTGATGAGGCAGGGGATATTCCCCGGGCAGGCAAGCCACTCGTCTGCCGGCATCTTGCCGGAGGGGCCGGGATAGTACAGCCAGCGGCCGTCCTTGGTGATGCCGATCTTGTACACATCGTAGCGGGCTTCGTCCAGGCCGTCGGCAAAGGTCTTTGCCGACATGCAGCTCACGTCGTGCTCGCTGGAAACGCCGCCGAACAGCAGCGCGACAGTCAGTTTTTTCATCGTTTTTATCCTTCTCTCTTCGGGCAAAGTGGGCCCCATTGGGGCATATGCCCATAAGTATTCTAATAATACCATAAAAATGCCCGGCGCGCTACTGCCCGCGCGTGCCCCGCCGCCGCTTTTTCGCATTTCAGGGGGATTTTTCTCTTGACGGGACGCCCCGGGTGTGATATGATGGTATCACCTCTTTTGCAGGTTTATTTTTTTGTGCCCATTTTTCGGGTGCGGCCTGCAACTGTCAGGGAGGCTAAACAAACCGTTAATTGGAGGTGCCGAAGACAAATGCGAGTGAAAATCACCCTTGCCTGCACGGAGTGCAAACAGCGCAACTACAACACCAAGAAGAACAAGAAGAACAGCCCCGACCGCCTCGAGATGAAGAAGTATTGCCGTTTCTGCAGAAAGCATACTGTCCATCGCGAGACCAAGTAAGAAAGGCGGAGCATCATGGCTGAGACTAGCAGCAAGAAACCCGGTTTCTTCTCGAAGGTCAAGAACTGGTTCAAGGGCATCGGCAAATTCTTCCGCGACACCGCGAGCGAGATGAAGAAGGTCGTGTGGCCCAGCAAGAAGCAGATCATCAACAACACCATCGTGGTCATCGTGGTGGTCATCATCGCCGCCGTCGTGGTGCTGGCGCTGGACCTGCTCTTCGGCTTTGGCCGCGACGGCCTGCTGGCGCTGGCCCGGAGCCTGTAACACGCAAGCACAAAACGAGGGGAGCGAACACGAATGGCAGAACAGGCACTGTGGTATGTGGTGCACACCTATTCCGGCTACGAAAACAAAGTGGCCACCAACCTTGAGACCATCGTGGAAAACCGCCGCCTGCAGGACCTCATCCAGGAGGTCAAAGTGCCGGTGGAGATGGTTCCCGAGCTGAAGGACGGCAAGGAACGCCTGGTGGAGCGCAAACTGTTCCCCGGCTATGTTCTGGTGAAGATGGTCATGACCGACGAGAGCTGGTACATCGTGCGCAACTGCCGCGGCGTGACCGGGTTTGTCGGCCCCTCGTCCAAGCCTGAACCCCTGAGCGACGAGGAAGCGGAGAAGCTGGGCATGAACGCCAAGGCCAAGCTCACGCTGGACTATGCGGTGGGCGACAACGTCCAGATCACCGGGGGCCCCCTGGAGGGCTTCGTGGGCGTGGTGGACGAGATCGACCTGCAGGCCCAGAAGGTGAAGGTCAAGGTCTCCATGTTCGGGCGCGAGACCCCCGCCGAGCTGGAACTGGGCCAGGCGAAACCCCTGTAAGAACGAACGTGCCCGCAAGGCGGGCAAACCATCGGTAAGAGCCGCCAGGCGCGGTTTTTATAGGGCGCGGCATTCCCCGCGCCCGTGGGAGGGCCGAGGCTTTCGGCCCGCTATCTTACCACAAATTTTGGAGGTGCATTAAAATGGCGCAAAAAGTAACTGGTTACATCAAGTTGCAGATCCCGGCCGGCAAAGCGACTCCGGCCCCCCCTGTCGGCCCCGCGCTTGGCCAGCACGGCGTGAACATCATGGCGTTCACCAAGGAATTCAACGAGCGCACCCAGAAGGACATGGGCTACATCATCCCGGTGGTCATCACCGTGTATGCCGACCGTTCCTTCAGCTTTATCACCAAGACCCCTCCGGCTCCGGTCCTGATCAAGAAGGCCTGCGGCATCGAGAGCGGTTCCGGCGTTCCCAACAAGACCAAGGTGGCCACCATCACCAAGGCCCAGCTGGAAGAGATCGCCAAGACCAAGATGCCCGACCTGAACGCCGCCAACCTGGAGAGCGCGATCAGCATGATCGCCGGCACCTGCCGCAGCATGGGCGTCACCGTCACCGAGTGAAGAGCCCCGGCTGAATTCGTGGGAGGAAATTGATCCGATAGACCACACAGGAGGATAAAGTTATGAAACACGGTAAACACTACGTCGACAGCGCCAAGCTGGTCGACCGCACCAAGCTTTACGAGGCCGACGAGGCCCTTTCCCTCTGCTGCCAGACCGCCAAGGCCAAGTTCGACGAGACCGTTGAGCTGCATGTGCGCCTGGGCGTTGACAGCCGCCACGCCGACCAGCAGGTCCGCGGCGCCGTTGTGCTGCCCCACGGCACCGGCAAGAACGTGCGCGTCATCGCCATCTGCAAGGGCGACGCCGCCAAGGCCGC
>NZ_CALXHK010000086.1:0-4399 GCF_944388085.1 Candidatus Allofournierella excrementigallinarum
CCCTCACCATTATACCGCATTCCCTTTCCTTATACGAGAAAAAGACCACCGATAGGTGGCCTTTTTCGACAGGCTGACGCGTCTTTTCACCGCACTGCGGCGAAAAGACGCGTTTCTTCTTTCATTGAACCAAAAAAGCCCCGGCCATCGACCGGGGCGCAAAAGCAGGGAAGAGGGGATGGGTTTAGCGGGCGTATTTTTTCACTACGTCCTGCATGGCGTCCCACTGGGCCTCCATGTCCCGCACCAGTTTGAACTGGGTGCGGCAGCGGTCCAGGTTCTGGCCCTCCCGCTGGGTGTGGAAGTAGTGGTCGCCTTCCAGGTAGTCGGTCAAAAAGCGGATGCCGCACTCCAGGGTCATCAGTTTGGCGCCCCAGGGCATATACTCCAGTTCGGCCTCGGTCAGCGCGCCGGCAGCGCCCTCCAGGAAGCCCTTGGTGTACACGTCGTAGAGCTCGATGTCGAAATTCACCCTGGAGAGGTCCCGCTCGTCCTCGGCGCTGTGGTTGGCGCCAAAGCGGATGGAATCGCCGAAGTCATTGATGGAAAGACCGGGCATCACGGTGTCCAGGTCGATGATGCAGATGCCCTGCAGGGTGTCCTTGTCCATCAGCACATTGTTCAGCTTGGTGTCGTTGTGGGTGACCCGCAGGGGCAGCTTGCCCTGGCGCAGGGCCTCCAGCGCCACGCTGCAATCCGCCTTGTGGGCCAGCACGAACTGGATCTCGGGCTGGGCGGCGGCCACGCGGCCCAGGGCGTCGGCGGCCAGCGCCTTTTCAAAGTTCCGATAACGGTTCTCGGTGTCGTGGAATTTCTCGATGGTCTCGAAAAGGGTGTCGGCGGGATAATCGCTCAGCATCGCCTGGAACCGGCCGAATGCCTGAGCGGAGGCGTAGAACAGTTCCGGCGTCTCGGCGGACTGCAGGCACAGGGTGTTCTCCACAAAGGGATACACGCGCCATGCGCCGCCCTCGGAATCGGTGAAGAAGCTCTCGCCCGTGCGGGTGGGGTGCACGGACAGGGTCTCCCGTTCGGGGTCGCCGCCGGCGGCCACGATCTTTTTGCGCAGGTGCTCGGTCACACCCACGATGTTGGCCATCAGCTGGTCGGGGTGCTTGAAGGCCGCAGCGCTCATGCGCTGCAGGATGAACCGGCGGCATTCGCCCTCTGGCGTCTGCACATAGGCGCAGAAGGTGTCGTTGATGTGGCCTTTGCCGTAACGCAGCGCACCGGCCACCTCACCGCCCAGATCGTAGGCGGCAAAAACTTCCTGCAGAGACTGTTCGGCAAGACTGGACATGGTTATACCTCCCAATGTTTTGGCCGGAACGCGTGTCCGGCGGCACCATTTCAAAGCATCTTCATTGTAGTGGAAGAGCGGCGAGGAGAAAATACCGGCATTCGTACTTTATTTGCACGATCGTTCACAAAAGCCGGGGCATATGGTGCAAACTACCTCCGGGGCGTGACGCGGCTCTCCTTGCGGTATTCCATGGGGCTCATCCCCATCAGTTTGCGGAAACTCTGGGAGAAGTAGCTGGGGGAGGAGAATCCCATCGTGTGGGAGATCTGCGACAGGGAATGGTCGGTGTCGCTGAGCAGATAACAGCTCTCCTTCACCCGGCGCTGGATCAGGTAGTTGATGGGGGAGATCTGATACTCCCGGCTGAAAGAATGCACGAGATAGTATTTATTCACGTGGGCCAGCTCCGCCAGCTGGTCCAGGCTGATGTTCTCCTTGAAGTTGGCGTCGATGTAGCGCTTCACGATGGCGCACTCCTTGCTGGCGCGGCGGGTGGGTTCGGCGCTGGATGCAAAGTCGGTGTAGCGCCCCAACAGCAAAAGCAACATCTCCAGCAGAAGCTGGCACATCTGCACATAGCCGGTGGTGCGCTGTTCCAGTTCCTGCAGGATAGACTGCAAAATGTGCAGCACCGCCTCCTGCCCGCCGTGGAAATTGTAAACCCCATACTGTCCGTTGGTGCCGGTGGTGAACTGCAGCCCTTCCACGCCCAGCACGATGTACTCCAGCGGGTGGGAATAGAGGCTCAGCTCGGTGTGCTCCACCTGGGGGTTGATGATCACAAGGTCGCCCTTTGCAACGGCCAGCAGGTCATGCCCCATGCGGAACTGGCCCACGCCGCTCACCACGTAAAACAGTTCGATGCAGTCGTGGGTGTGGGGCAGGCTGTGCCAGTCGGGCCCATAGGTCGCCGCCGTGGCATAGAGCAGCCTCGCTGTGGAGTAGTCGTTCGCCTGGCCGGCCGCGCTCTGAGCGGCGGCGACGTCTTTTGGGGAAAGATCGTATCTCTTGTTGCTCATGATGTGGCTCCTGTGCAAACTGCAAGATATGGGTGCTGATTTGGAATAAATATCCAATTGATTTTTCTATTATTATAATATAGTCCGGGATTTTTTACAATACCCCCAGAATTTCCAAAATTTCAACAAATCTTTTTGTACAATTATCAAACACTTTGAGTGTGCTGGAAAATGAAAAAATAAGCAATATTTATAAAAAACTGAGCAACAATGAGATTGTTATAGGTGCGGAGTACGATATACCGAAAATGAACCGGCATGGGTATGCAGGCGCCGAATCAACATCAGGAAAAGAGAAATCGAGGTAAAAAATGAACGATCCGAAGCGAACGGGGCGCGTGACGATCCCCACCAATCTGGACGTTGTGCCCGAGACCATCGAGATTTTGAAGCGCTGGGGAGCGGATGCCATCCGCGACTGCGACGGCACCGAGTTCCCCGAAGAGCTGACAAAAGTGGGGGCGAAGATCTACTCCACCTATTACACCACCCGCAAGGACAACGCCTGGGCAAAGGCCAACCCCGACGAGGTGCAGCAGTGCTATATAATGACCGGCTTCTACACCGCGGACGGTGAGGAGCTGCGCATCCCCCTGATGCAGGGCATCTCGGAAGAGCTGATGCAGGTCAACACCCGGGACGACATCAAGCGCTGGTGGGAAGTCATGGACCGCACCGCCGGCCAGCCGCTGCCGGCAGACGCCTGGAGCTACGACGAGGCTTCCGGCTGTGTGGTCATCCCCTCGCCCGAGGCCTATCACGAGTACACCGTGAGTTTTCTGGCCTACCTCATCTGGGACCCCGTGCATATGTACAACGCGGTGACCAACGACTGGAAGGACTTCGAACACCAGATCACCTTCGACGTGCGCCAGCCCAAGACCCACAAATTCACCATGGAGCGCCTGCGCAAGTACATCGCGGAGCACCCCTATGTGAACGTCATCCGCTACACCACCTTCTTCCACCAGTTCACCCTGGTGTTCGACAAGCTCAAGCGGGAGAAGTATGTGGACTGGTACGGCTATTCCGCCTCCGTGTCCCCCTACATCCTGGAGCAGTTTGAGAAAGAAGTGGGCTATAAGTTCCGCCCCGAGTACATCATCGACCAGGGCTACTACAACAACCAGTACCGTGTGCCCAGCAAGGAGTTCAAGGACTTCATGGCCTTCCAGCGGCGCGAGGTGGCAAAGCTGGCCAAGGAGATGGTGGACATCACCCACGAGCTGGGCAAGGAAGCCATGATGTTCCTGGGCGACCACTGGATCGGCACCGAGCCCTATCTGCCGGAGTTTGCCTCCATCGGGTTGGACGCCGTGGTGGGCAGCGTGGGCAACGGCAGCACCCTGCGCCTCATCAGCGATATCCCCGGCGTGAAATACACTGAGGGCCGTTTTTTGCCCTATTTCTTCCCGGATACCTTCCACGAGGGCGGCGACCCGGTGAAGGAAGCCAAGGAGAACTGGGTCACCGCGCGGCGCGCCATCCTGCGCAAACCGGTGGACCGCATCGGCTATGGCGGCTATCTGAAGCTGGCGCTGGAGTTCCCCGCGTTCATCGACTATGTGGAGAGCGTGTGCAACGAGTTCCGCGAGCTCTATGAGAACGCGAAGGGCACCACTGCCTACTGCATCAAGACGGTGGCGGTGCTGAACAGCTGGGGCAAGGCCCGCAGCTGGGGCTGCCACATGGTGCACCATGCCCTGTATCAAAAGCAGAACTACAGCTATGCCGGCGTCATCGAGGCGCTTTCCGGCGCGCCCTTCGACGTGTGGTTCATCAGCTTTGACGACATCAAGGCGGACCCGTCTGTTCTGAAGGACGTGGACGTGCTGGTGAACGTGGGCGACGGCGACACCGCCCACACCGGCGGCGCGGCCTGGGAAGACCCGACAGTGTCGGCGGCCATCCGCGGCTTTATCCGCCGCGGCGGCGGATTCATCGGCGTGGGCGAGCCCTCCGGCCACCAGTACCAGGGCCATTACCTGCAGCTTGCGGCGGCGCTGGGCGTGGAAAAAGAGACGGGCATGACCCTGAACTACGACAAGTACAACTGGGAGGAGCATCCCGGCCACTT
>NZ_CALXHK010000087.1:0-4324 GCF_944388085.1 Candidatus Allofournierella excrementigallinarum
CGCTGGGCGTTGGGGGTGATGGTGGCGCACTTCACCGACACGCCGTACTTCTTGTTGGCCAGCGCCGCGTCCATGGTGACCTGGTCGCCGGTGGCGTCCCGGTTGGGCAGCCCCAGGTCGTAGTATTCGCTCTTGAGCTCCACAAAGGGCAGGATGAGCTCGTCCTTGATCATCTGCCACAAAACGCGGGTCATCTCGTCGCCGTCCATCTCCACAAGGGGGGTGGTCATCTTGATTTTTTCCATGGGTGCCTCTCTCCTCTCGTTTTTGCGCTCACTTTGTCATTTCGGCCAGGACTTCGGCCATCACGGCCACACCCCGGTCGATCTGTTCCTTGGTGGGGGTGGAGAAATTCAGCCGCACAAAGGGCCGGTCCACCGCGCTGTCGGTGTAAAAGGCGCTGCCCGGCACCACCGCCAGCTTCTTTTCCAAACAGCGCCGGGCAAATTCCCCTGCGGGCATTTCGCCGGGCAGCTTTGCCCAGATGAACATGCCGCCCTCCGGCCGCACATAGGTCACCGCGCCGGAAAGCCTTTCGTCCAGCTTCTCCATCATGCAGCTCGCCTTTTCCCGGTAGAGGGCCTGCAGCCGGGCGATGTGGGCGTTCATGTCGGTCTCGCGGAGCATCCGCTCGCACACCCGCTGGGCCCAGACGTTGGTGTGCACGTCGCTGCCCTGCTTGGCGGTGACCATCCTGGCGATGAAGTCGCCCTGGCCCGCGCAATAGGCAAGGCGCATGCCGGGGCAGAGGATCTTGCTGAAGGACCCGGCGTAGACCACCGCGCCCGTCTCGTCAAAGTGCTTGATGGGGGGCACGTCCTCGCCGCTGATGCGCAGCGCGCCGTAGGGGTCGTCCTCCAGCACCGGCACGCCGTATTTCACCGCCAGCTCATAGATGGCCTTCCGCTTTTCTTCGCTGGTGGTGCAGCCGGTGGGGTTCTGGAAGTTGGGGATGCAGTAGAAGAATTTGGGCCTCGGCCTGGCGGCGAAGGCCGCCTCCAGGGCGTCGAGATCCACGCCGTCCGGCTGCAGGGGCACGCCGCGCAAAACCGCGCCGAAGCTGCGCATGGAATTGTAGGCCCCGAGGAAGGCCGGCTCCTCCACCGCCACCACGTCGCCCTCGTTGCACAGCAGCTTTGCCATGAACTCGATGGCCTGCTGGCTGCCGCTGGTGATGATGACTTCATCGCTCTTTTTCACCACCGGCCATTTGCGGTTGGCAAAGGCGCGGCAGGCCTCGCGCAGGGGGCCGCAGCCCTCGGTGACGGAGTATTGCAGCATGCCCACCGGGTCGGTCTCCAGCAGCTCGTCGCTGAAGGCGCGGATGCTTTCCACGGGGAAGCTGTCCGCCGCGGGGTTGCCGCCGGCAAAGCTGATAAGACTGGGGTCGCTCATCTGTTTGAGCAGCTCGCGGATGATGCTGGGCCGCATGCCCAGCACCTTGTCGGAATAACGGAACTCCATGCTTTTTCCTCCTTACTGCACCGTCTCGCCCGTGCGGGGCACGGCGGCAAAACTTGTTTCCACGGTGATGACACAGCGGTAATTCGGGTCCTTTTCTCTCACCAGCCGGGCGATGGCGTCCTTGAGGCGGGCGCTGCCCATGGCGAAGCCCGGCGGGGTGACGCAGTCAAAAATGACGTTGGTGTGGTTCACGCCCGGCACCATGCGCAGGTCGTGGATGGACAGGGAGGGGTCGATGGTCTTGACCGCCCCGGCCAGCCAGCGGCGCATGTCCCCCACCTGGGCGTCGGAGGTGACGATGGGGTCGAAGTGGATGACCACCGGCAGCCGGTCGTTTTTCAAAAAGTCCCGCTCGATGTCGTCGATGAGCTCGTGGCTGGCCATCACATCGCCCTCGGCGGCCAGCTCCACATGGACGCTGGCGAACTGCCGGCCGGGGCCGTAGTCGTGGACCATCAGGTCATGGGTGCCCAGCACGCCGGGGTAGCTCATGATCTTGTCGTGGATGCGCTGCACCAGCTCTGGGTCGGGGGCAAGGCCCAGCAGGGGGTCGATGGTGTCTTTGATGAGGCCCACGCCGCTGTAAAGGATGAACAGGGCCACCGCCGCGCCCATCCAGCCGTCCAGTTCCACGTTCGCAAAGTGGCTGATGAGGCTGGCGATGAGTACCGCGCTGGTGCTGAGCACGTCGTTGCGGCTGTCTGCCGCGGTGGCAATGAGGGAGCCGGAGTTGATGCGCTTGCCCAGCGTGCGGTTGAACACCGACATCCACAGCTTGACCGCGATGGACGCCGCCAGCACCGCCATGGCCACCCAGCTGAAGGTTACGGCGGCGGGATGCAATATCTTGCCCACGCTGCTTTTCAGCAGTTCCACGCCGATGACCAGCACCATCACCGCCACCGCCAGCCCGGCAAGATACTCAAAGCGGGCGTGGCCGTAGGGGTGTTCGTCGTCGGCGGGGCGGGCGCCCAGCTTGAAGCCGATGAGGCTCACCACGCTGGAGGATGCGTCGGACAGGTTGTTCACTGCGTCGGCGGCGATGGAGATGCTGCCCGAGAGGGTGCCGGCCAGAAATTTGCCGGCGCAGAGCAGCAGGTTGCAGAAAATCCCCACCCAGCTCGCCAGATTGCCGTAGGCGGCGCGCACGGCGGGGTCGGTGGCGTCGCGGCTGTTCTTCACAAACAGCCGCACGAGCGTTTCAGTCAAAAAAAACACCTCGGATGTTGTGGGATGGGGCCTTTTGCCCCGTCAGGGCTTGCGCTTCAGCGGATGGGCGCCGGTCTCGTCGATGACGTCGATGTTGTCCAGCTGGGCGCGCAGGCTGCGCTTCATGCTTTCAATGTATTCCTGGCGCAGGGCCATCTGTTCGGCGCGTTCCGCGCCGGTGAGGCCCCCGGCGGTGCGGCTTTTGCGGGCAAGCTCGCTGATGCGGTCGAGTTTTTGCTGTTCCATGGGTCGTTCCCCTTTCGGCCGCGGGCGCGGCGCGCTTTTCGCTTATTATAGCAGAAACAAAGGCAAAACGCAAAAGCAGCCTGCCCCGAGGAGTGAAGGAGCAGGCTGCCTTTGCACAAATTGAAGAGGAATCTCATGAAAAGCGGACATCTATATAAAAACCTTCTCACGAAGGGGAAGGCGGGTCGGTTGTCTGGGCCGTCCACAGGCGGGGCTTGCGGGCCCGCCCGTCGCATGGGCGGCGGCCAGTATACACGGCTTTTTTACCGTGGCCGGTTTTCACTTTGGGGAACCTTTTGTCCCCCCCGGGCTGTGATTATAGAATACCCCCACTTTGTGGAAAAACCGTGATAAGCTTATAAACAAATTGCAAAATCGTTACAAACAGTCTGTGACCGGGCGCTCTTGCCCGCCGTGGTATAATGGTTTTGAAAAAGGAAAAAGGGGGGATCCTCCATGGCGAACCCGCCGAACTATGCCCGGGAGATGGAGGCCGTGCTGGCCCGGCTGGCCCCGCAGGGGGGCCAAAAGCCCCGGCTTTTGCTCCACGCCTGCTGCGGGCCCTGCTCCAGCGCGGTGCTGGAACAGCTGCTGGCCCACTTTGAGGTGACCATCCTCTACTACAATCCGAATATATGGCCCGCCGCCGAATACCGCCGCCGGGGAGAGGAGCTTGCGCGCTTCGCCGCCGCCTTTGCCCCTGCGGTGAAGGTGGTGGAGGGCGATTACGACACCGGCCGCTACTACGGGGCCGTGGCGGGCCTGGAGGCCGAGCCGGAGCGGGGCGGGCGGTGCGCCGTGTGCTACCGGCTGCGGATGGACCAGGCCGCCCGCTACGCCGCCGCCCACGGCTTCGACTGGTTCTGCACCACCCTGTCCATCAGCCCTCACAAGGACGCGGCGCGCATCAACGCCATCGGGCAGGCGCTGGAAAAGCAGTACGGCGTGCGCCATCTGCCCAACGACTTCAAGAAGAAAAACGGCTACAAGCGCAGCCTGGAGCTTTCGGCCCAATACGGCCTTTACCGCCAGGACTACTGCGGCTGCGAGTTCAGCGCCCGGCGCGCTGCAAAGGAGGACGCCCCCGATGGACCGGCTGGAACAGTTTGAAAAGATGCTGGCGGACCTGCAGGCCCAGTACGCCGACACGGCGGCCCGCATGGAGAAGCTGAAGGCGCAGGACAAGACCCGCACCGCCACCTACCGCCAGCTGATGGGTCAGAAGCTGACCCTGGGCCAGATGCTGGAGACCTGCCGGGTCTACGGCCTGCTGAAATGAAAAACGCCAAGGAAAACGGCGCCGGGAGCATTCCCGGCGCCGTTTTCCGGCAAAGAGAAAAATGAGAGGATCGAAAAATGCGGGGATAACATAAAGTTTGGAGGCGGGCGCTCAGCGCACCACGCG
>NZ_CALXHK010000088.1:0-4276 GCF_944388085.1 Candidatus Allofournierella excrementigallinarum
GGACACTTTTCAAGACAAAGAAAAGTGTCCGTTCCGATGCGCACTACGTGGGGAGGGCCGGGCTTCGCCTCGGCTGGGTGGTGTTTCCCTGGCCTGAATTAAAAGGCCAGCAAGGCAGGGCGGCGCTCTGGCCGGTTTCTCCCCGCCCGCCGCCCGATGCCAGCCGAGCCAGACGCGGCACTGCCGCCGCGTAGTGCGCCTGGAGACGAACACTTTGGCCGCAGGGCAAAGTGTCCGAATCCGAGCGTGCGGCGGCGGACAGGGACGCGGCCATTTCGCGCAAAACTGCCCGCACCCCGCGCCGCCCGGGCAATGAAACGGCCAGCTTTGTGTAAAACGCTTCGCCCGGCCCATCCCCACCGCACGCGGCGTCCCGGACACTTTTCAAGACAAAGAAAAGTGTCCGTTCCGATGCGCACTACGTGGGGAGGGCCGGGCTTCGCCTCGGCTGGATGGCGCTTCTGGGCTGGGTGGTATGACCCCCGCCGCCCGGGCAAAAAAGTGCCTCCCCGTGTTTGCGGACCACGGGGAGGCGGTTAAGGGGTATCGCTTTGGTGTGAGGAGGAATCATGTACAGAACAACGGTTGCGGCTCCGTGTTCTGTGATTTTAGTATACCCATAACTTAAGGAAGAATTTTGAAGGCTCTGTTAACTTTTTGTGAATCCTCGTTTTTGACCTTTTTCGCCGCTCACACCCGGCCATAGATGCCTTTCACGCTCACTTCGCCGCTGAGCACATAGCGCCGCACTCCTTCGCCGGCCACCACGAGGCGGCCCTGCCCGTCCACCGTCTCGGCCACGCCCTCGCCGCCCTCGAACCAGACCTGCCGGCCCAGGTTCACACAGCGGGGCAGATAGTCCGCCCGCAGGGCGCCGAAGCCCTCGCGGTAGAAGGCCCGCAGGTCTTCGTCTTCGATAAAATGGCGGCTGAGGCTCTTTGCCAGCCGGGCGGGCGCGCCGGGGGGCAGGGGGCGGCCCAGATGCCCCGCCACGCTGACGCCGTGGGGCAGGTGAGCGGCGGCGAAAAAATCCGGCGTCTGGCAAAGGTTCACCCCGATGCCGCTGACGAACGCGCCGCCAAAGCCCTCGCAGAGGATGCCCGCCGCCTTTTTGCCGCCCAGCAGCAGGTCGTTGGGCCATTTGAGGGCGCACTGCACGCCGAAGCACTCCTCCAGCGCCCGGGCTGCCGCCAGCCCCGCGGCAAGGGGCAGGCAGGCCGGGCCGGCCAGGGGCTCCTTGAAGAGGATGGTGTAATAGAGGGCCTCGCCCGGCGCGTTCTGCCAGGTGCGGCCCCGCCGGCCGCGGCCCGCGGTCTGGCAGGTGGTCCACACCGCGTCAAAATGGCCCATCTGGGAAAGATGGGCCTTGCAGTAAAGGTTGGTGCTGCCCGCCTGGGGCAGCGCCGTCAGCTTCGGCTCACTCATAGTCCGGCATCTCCAGATGTTCGAACACCGGGGCCTTGCCCCGCTCCACCGTGATGCGCCCATAGGTGGGCCGCCCGGCGCGGGGGATGGCCGCGCTGCCGGGGTTGAACAGGGTCACCTTGTCCAGCCGGATGAGGTCCGGGCAGTGGGTGTGGCCGAAGAGGGCCACGTCCGCGCCCCGGCACAGGGCGTTCCGGGCCAGGTCCTCGTAGGAATATTTCACCCCGTACTGGTGGCCGTGGACGTAATAGAACAGCACCCCCTCGAAGGCCGCAAGGCCCTCGGCCGGCTCCAGCGAGCCGAAATCGCAGTTGCCGTGCACCGGGTACACCGGCATGGGCAGCGCGTTTTGCACCTTTTCCAGGTCGCGGCAGCCGTCGCCCAGAAAGATGAGGGCGTCCGCCCCCGGGTTTTTGGCCGCCACCCGGCTGAAGGCGCTGGCCGAGCCGTGGGTGTCGGAGAGTACAAGGATGGTTTTCATTCGTCTTCCTCCTGCCGGGTCAGCAGCCGGTAGATCTGGCTTTTGCTGAACGGGGTGTTCCGGGCCGCGAGCTTTGCCGCGGCGCTGGCGCTCATGCCGCCCTCCATCAGCCCCCGGCCCTTTTGGGCCGCTTCCTCCAGCGTGGGGGGCGCGGGCCGGGCCTCGGCGGGCAAAGCGCCGGCCATCACCAGCACATATTCCCCCCGGGGGGCGTTGGCCTCGTAATATTCCACCGCTTCGCCCAGGGTGGTCTTGACCACCTCTTCGTGAAGCTTGGTCAGCTCCCGGGCCAGGGTGATGCTGCGCCCGGGGCCGAAGGCGGCGAGCAGGTGCCCCAGGGTCATGCGCAGTTTGTGGGGCGCTTCGTAGAAGATGACGGTGCGCTCCTCGCCTTTCAGCCGCTCCAGCCGCTCGCGGCGCTGGCGCAGATTTGTGGGCAGGAAGCCCTCGAACACAAAGCGCCCGGTGGCCTGGCCGCTCACCGCCAGGGCGGTGACGCAGGCGCTGGCCGCCGGCACCGGCACCACCTTGATGCCCTCGGCCAGCGCGTCGGCAACGATCACCTCGCCGGGGTCGGAGATGGCGGGCATGCCCGCGTCGGAGCACAGGGCGCAGTTTTCGCCCGCCCGGATGCGCTCGAGGATGGCGCGGCCCCGCTCTTTGAGGTTGTGCTCGTAATAGCTCACCAGCGGCTTTTTCAGCCCCAGGTGGTTCAGCAGTTTCAGGGTGACGCGGGTGTCTTCGGCGGCGATGAAGTCCACGCTGCCGAAGGTGGCGGCGGCCCGGGGGGTCATGTCCTCCAGGTTGCCGATGGGGGTCGCCACGATATAGAGTGTGCCGGCCATGGGCCTCACATCCCTTCCCGATAGATTTTTTGAAGCTGGGCCGAGGGGCGGCCGCCCTCGTCCTCCATGAACACATCCGGCTCAAAGCGCAGGCCGGGGCGGCGGTTCTTCCGGGCCTCCACCAGCACCAGCCAGGGCGCGCCGCCCGCTTTCTGCTTTGCAAACGCCGCGCGTTTTGGCTCGAGGCCCGCCGCGCACAGCACCGCGCACACCCGGGCGAACTGGTCCGCCCGGTGGCAGAGGGCGAAACGCCCGCCGTCCCGCAGCAGGGCCGACGCGGCGGCGGCCACCTGCTCCAGGGTGCAGCCGCCCTCGTGGCGGGCGGCGGCCCGGGCGGCGTCGGGGCTGACGAAGCCGCTGGTGAAATAGGGGGGATTGGCCGCCACAAGATGGGCCAGGCCGTCCCCCTTCAAATCGTTCAGATCGGCGCATTCCGGCGTGATGTGGGCCAGGGCCGGGTCCTCGGCCAGGGCCTGCCGCAGCAGGGAGGAACCCTCCGGGTCCACCTCCACGGCGCGGCAGGGGCCCCGGTGGCCCAGGTCGTGCCAGCGCAGGGCCACGATGCCGCAGCCGCTGCACAGGTCCACCGCCGTTTCCACCCGCCGGGGACGGGCAAAGCCGGAAAGGAGCATCGCGTCGGTGCCGAAGCGGTGGGCCCGGCTGATGCAGACCTTTGTGCCGTGGGCCAGCGTTTCCACCGAGACTTCCACACGCTTTGCCTCCCTTCGCGTATTTTTATCCCATGAAGCGCAACCAAAAAAGCGGCGGGTGCAAGGCCCGCCGCTCTTTTTTGTGCTTTGCCGGCGAAAAGGCTGATCAGCCCTCTTCGATGGCGCCAACGGGGCAAGCGCCGGCGCAGGTGCCGCAATCGATGCAGGCGTCCGCGTTGATCTCGTACTTGCCGTCGCCCTGGCTGATGGCGCCGACGGGGCACTCGCCCTCACAGGTGCCGCAGGAAACACAGGAATCGGTGATCTTGTAGGCCATGGTCATTCTCTCCTTTTTCTCCGCGCCATAGATGCCCGGGCAACGGGGCGGCCTGCGCGGCGAGCCGCATGCCGGGGCAAAGGGAGCAAGCCCCCTTTATGGAATTATTGTAGCATAAAATCGAAAAAGCACAAGGGGCAAACGCCCCCCGCCAGGCAAAAAATCAGGGCTGGTCCGGGTCGGGGGCTTTGGGTGGGCGCTTGCCGCCCCGCAGGTAGACGCACTCGCTGCGCTTATAGCATTTGGGGGCCAGCGCCTCGCTGGCAAAGCGCACCTTCAGCATGCCGCTGACGGGGTTTGATTCGATGACCACGCCCTCGCCGTCCGGCGTGCGCACCACGCTGCCGTTCATGGGGGTGATGCTGTTCAGATACTCATAGGCCTTGTGTTCGTAGGAAAGGCAGCACATCAGCCGCCCGCAGGCCCCGGAGATCTTGGCCGGGTTCAGCGACAGGCCCTGCTCCTTGGCCATCTTGATGGACACCGGCTGGAAGTCCTTCAAAAAGCGGCTGCAGCAGAAGGGCTGGCCGCAGATGCC
>NZ_CALXHK010000089.1:0-4170 GCF_944388085.1 Candidatus Allofournierella excrementigallinarum
TTGTGGTGGAGATGAGGGGGATCGAACCCCTTACCTCTTGAATGCCATTCAAGCGCTCTCCCAAGTGAGCTACACCCCCACGGGCCTGCCGTCTCGCGACTGCTTTGCTATTATAGCAAACCCTGCGGGGAATGTCAACCCTCTTTTTTGGGGAAATCAGAGGATTTTTTTGCGGCTTACTCGGCGCTGTCGTTGAAGGCCTTGAATGCCTTGTAGGCCATGTAGACGTCGATTTTGGCCACCAGCTCGAAGGGCGAATGCATGCTCAGCACAGGCACGCCCACGTCCATGGTGTCGATGTTGTGGGAAGCCACATACTTGGCGACGGTGCCGCCGCCGCCCTGGTCCACCTTGCCCAGCTCGCCGATCTGCCACACGGCGCCGGCGGCGTCGAAGATGCGGGTGAAGTAGCTCACCAGCTCGGCGGAGGCGTCGTTGGCGCCGCCCTTGCCGCGGGAGCCGGTGTATTTGGAGATGGCCACGCCCTTGCCCACGAAGGTGCTGTTCTGGGCTTCAAAGGCGGAGGGGAAGGTGGGGTCGAAGGCGGCGGTCACGTCCGCGGACAGGCACTTGGAATTCTGGAAGCAGAGGATGTCATCCGCGCCCTGGGCCTTGCACAACTGCTGCACAAAGTGGAACACATACATGCTGTTCAGGCCGGTGACGCCCTCGGAGCCGATCTCTTCCTTGTCGGTGAGCACGCAGACGGTGGTGTAAACGGGGAGCTTGGTCTCGATCTCGGCAATGAGGGCGGGGTAAGCGTCCACCCGGTCGTCGTGGCCGTAGGCGCCGATGAGCCCGCGGTCAAGGCCCACGTCCTTCGCCTTGAAGGCGGGCACGGCCTCCAGCTCGGCAGTGATGAAGTCCCGCTCGGTGATGCCGTACGTGTCGTTCAGCAGCTTGAGGGCCAGCAGCTTGATCCGGTCCTTGACCTCTTTGTCGGCGTAAGGCAGGCTGCCCACCACGATGTTCAGCTCCTCGCCCTTCACCCCCTCGCCGAGCTTGCGCTCGTTCTGCTCCGCGCCCAGATGGGGCAGCAGGTCGGTGATGCAGAATACGGGGTCGCCCTCATCCTCGCCGATGCAGACGCTCACCTGAGCGCCGTCCGCCTTGTAGACGACGCCGTGCAGCGCCAGAGGCATGGCCACCCACTGATACTTGCGGATGCCGCCGTAGTAGTGGGTCTTGAGCAGGGCCAGCTCGCTGTTCTCATACAGAGGGTTGGGCTTCAGGTCCAGACGGGGAGCGTCGGTGTGGGCGATGTTCATATGTACGCCCTCGCTCAGGGGCTTCTGGCCCATGGTGGCGGCGATGACGCTTTTGCCCCGGTTGTTCAGATACACTTTTGCGCCGGGGGCATAATTGGTGCCGGGCACGAAGGGAACGTAGCCGTTCTCCTCCAGCAGCTTCACGGTGTAGGCGGTCACGTCCCGCTCGGTCTTGCCGTTGTCCAGGAAGGCCTTGTAGCCCTCGCAGAATTCGTCCGCCGCCTTGTTCAGCTCCTCGCTGGCCTCGGCCGCGTGGGGCCGGGTGTACAGCAGCTGTTCGGCCAGCTTCTGGCCTTCGGTCATTTCTTTGCTCATAACTGATCCTCGCTTTCTTCAGGCCCCGTAAAGGGCCTGATAACGTTCATAGGCCCGGTTGATCTTGGTGACGTACAGGCCCATTTGCTGATAAGGGAAGGTGTGGAGCGCTTCGCCGTCGGCGGAGTAATCGCTGCTTTCCAGCAGGCCGTCCACCGTGCCCCACCCGCTGTGGTAGGCCGCCGCCGCGGTGGACACGTCGCCGTGGTACCGCTCAAGGCATGCGGAAATATAATAGACGCCGAAGCGGATGTTCACCGCCGGGTCGTAGAGGTCGTCGAAGGTGAGGTCCTCGCCGGGGGCGATCTTCGATTTGATCCAGTCGAAGGTGACCTCGGTGATCTGCATCAGGCCCCGGGCCCCCACGCTGGATTCTGCGCCGGGGTCAAAGCCGCTCTCGGTGCGTATCACCGCATAGATAAGGAGAGGGTCCACGCCGTTCGCCACGGCTTCCTTCTCCACGTATTCGGTATATTTCCGGGGATAGCGCGCCAGGTCCAGCCTGTGCAGGCCCTCCTGCAGCCCTCTCACGGCCAGCACGGCCACCACCGCGGGCACCACGAGCCATAAAATTCGTTTTCCGAGCTTTTTTGCCACTCATGCACCGCCTTTCTCCTGTTCCAATGCCGCCAAAGCCTGGCGGTGAAGATGTTCCAGGTCCTTGTCGTTGCGTATCTCCCGCGCCGCGGCTTTGCGCAGCGTGCGCACCGGCAGCTGGGCCGCAAGGCGCGCCCGCGCCTGCCGCCGGGTGAGGCCGTCCCGCTTGCGGATGCGCGCCACGCTCTGTTCGTAGGGCGCGCTCACCAGCCAGATGGCGTCGCAGTGTTTTTCAAAGGGCGCGCCCACGATGACCGCGCCGTCCACAAAGAAGAGCGCCTCTCCCCTGCCTTTCGCCTCGCCGGCGGCGGCCAGCAGGCGGGCGACGATCTCCGGGTGGGTGATGCTCACCAGCTTTTGGGTGCCCGCTTCGTCCCGGAAGGCCCGGTCCGCCAGCAGCTGCCGGTTTACCGTGCCCTGGGGGGTAAGCAAATCATCACCGAAGGCCTCCGCCAGCTTTGCAAGGCAGGGAGAACCGGGTTCCAGCACCTGCCGGGCCACCTGGTCGGCGTCCGCCACGGTGCAGCCCAACTGACGGTAGAGGGCGGACACTGCGCTTTTGCCGCTGCCCGAGCGGCCGGTGATGCCGATGATCTTCACAGCTCCACCACCTCGAAGGCAGCCGCCCGCACCAGCCGGTTGTAGACCGCAAGGCCCACGCCGCCCACATGGGGGCAGCGGGCGTAGACCGTCTCGGCGCCCTTTTCGTCCAGGCGGCGCAGGGCGCTGAACAGCTCCCGGGCCTGGGCCGCGTCGTCCTCTTTTGCGCCGTAGCTGATGAAGGGCACCGGCAGCTGCTCGCCCTCGCCGTCAAAGCAGAGGGCCCAGACGCCCGGGCCGGCATGGCCGCGCACATATTTGCAGTAGGCGGCGAAATCCCCCCGCAGGATGGTCACATGGGCCTTGGGGGCGTAGTGCTTGTACTTCATGCCGGGGCTGCGGGCGGCCTCCCCTTCCTTCAGCTTGTGGAGCACCGCGCCCGCCAAAAGCACTTCGCAGCCCAGCACCCCTTCCAGCTGCTCCTTGGTGACAAAGCCGGGGCGCAAAAGCATGGGCTGCTCCCCCGCCAGGGTGATAACGGTGGACTCTACCCCCACGCCGCAGGCGCCGCCATCCAGGATGAGGGGCAGGCGGCCGTCCATGTCGGCCATCACATCCGCCGCGATGGTGGGGCTGGGCCCGCCGGAGCGGTTGGCGGAAGGGGCCGCCAGAGGCAGGCCGCTGGCGGCAATGACGGCCCGGGCCACCGGGTGGCTGGGCATGCGGATGGCCACGGTGTCCAGCCCGGCGCAGACTTCGTCCGCCACTTTTGGGCCCCGGGGCATGATGATGGTGAGGGGGCCGGGCCAGAAGGCCTCGGCCAGCGCCCTGGCTCCCTGGGGCACGCCGGACACAAGCCCCTCCAGCATCTCCAGCCGGTCGATGTGGACGATGAGGGGGTTGTCCTGAGGGCGGCCCTTGGCCTCGAAGATCTTTTTGACCGCCGCGCCGTTGAAGGCGCTGGCGGCGATGCCGTAGACGGTCTCGGTGGGGATGGCCACGATCTCGCCCGCTTGCAGCAGGCCGGCGGCTTTTTTCACCGAGGCCTCGTCGGCCTTTGCCAGAATCGTTTTCATGGTGTTTGTTCCTTTTCCTGGGCGGCCTGCAGCCGCCGGGTCTGGTCGGCGGTGATGAGCGCGTTCAGCAGCTCATCCAGCGCGCCGTCCATCACACTGTCAAGTCTATAAAGGGTGAGGCCGATGCGGTGGTCGGTGACCCGCCCCTGAGGGAAATTGTAGGTGCGGATGCGCTCGGAGCGCTCGCCTGTGCCCACCTGGCTGCGCCGGTCGGCGGCGATGGCGTCCTTCTGGGCCTGCTGCTTTTGGGCCAGAAGGCGGCTGCGCAGCACCTTGAGGGCCTTGTCCTTGTTTTTATACTGGCTGCGCTCGTCCTGGCATTCCACCACCATGCCGGTGGGCAGGTGGGTCACCCGGATGGCGCTGGAGGTCTT
>NZ_CALXHK010000090.1:0-3790 GCF_944388085.1 Candidatus Allofournierella excrementigallinarum
ACCCTGCGGACGAATCAGCCAGAAAGCCTCAAACTTTCGAGTCACGCCTCTTCGACCACTTGAGTACTGCTCCCTGTTTGCCCGCTTGCCAGCGGGCCATTTTGTATTATAACAGGTTTGGCGGGCCGCGTCAACGCGGGGCGCAGGGCAAAACGCCCCCAAAACATGCGCGGCAAAGGCAGCGGCCGCCCCTTCTGCACAGGCCCACGCCGGGCGCGGCACGCCCTTTTGCGCCCGCCGTGCGGCGGGGCGTTCCCTCAGCCTCCCGCCGCCGGGGGCAGTCTGCCCTCGGCCAGGTCCTGGAGGGTGATGCCGTCGAAGTAGCCGTTGATGAGCCTGTCCAGCCCGCGCCACATGGCCCGGGTGGTGCACTGGCCGGCCCGGCCGCAGGCCGGCGCGCCTTCCGCCATGCAGGACACCGGCGCCAGCGTTTTTTCCGTCAGCCGCAGGATGCTGCCCACCGTGTAGTCCTTTGCGGGCCTGGTGAGCCGGTAGCCGCCGTTCTTGCCCCGCTGGCCCTCCACAAAGCCCGCCTTCGCCAGCGGCGCGAAGATGGCCTCCAGATATTTTTCCGAGATGCCCTGCCCCTCGCTGATGCGCGCCAGCGGCTGGTATTCCCCTCGGGGCGCCGCCGCAAGCTCCACCATCACCCGCAGCGCATACCGCCCTTTGCTGGACACCACCATCTTTTTTCGCCTCCTTCGGCCTTTCTTTTGCATTATTATGCCACACACTTTGCGGCTTTGGCAAGCCGTTTTCGCAAATTTCCTATTGACATTGTAGGAATTTGCGCGTATGATAGAGGCATAAACCTACAAGGTTTATAGGTTTTATTGTGAAAAAGGAGTTCTTTCCTATGATCTATGCAGACAACGCGGCCACCACGCCCGTCTCGCCGGCGGCGCGGGCGGCCATGATCGACGCCATGGACAGGCTGTGGGGCAACCCCTCCAGCCTGTACGCCTTCGGCCAGCGGGCCGAGGAGGCGCTGAGCGGCGCCCGCGCCCGGGTGGCCGGGTGTCTGGGGGCCGAGCCGGGGGAGATCGTCTTCACCTCCGGCGGCAGCGAGGCGGACAACCAGGCCCTGCGCAGCGGGGCGGCCTTCGGGGCGAAGAAGGGCAAGAAACACATCATCAGCACCGCCTTTGAGCACCACGCGGTGCTGCACACGCTGGACGCGCTGCGCACCGAGGGTTTTGAGGTGACGCTGCTGCCGGTGCACGCCGACGGCCTTGTGCGGCCGGAGGAACTGCAGGCGGCCCTGCGGCCGGACACGGCGCTGGTGAGCGTGATGTTCGCCAACAACGAGATCGGCACCATCCAGCCTATCGCCCGGCTGGGCCGCATCTGCCGGGACGCCGGTGTGCTGTTCCACACCGACGCGGTGCAGGCGGCGGGGCACATCGCCATCGACGTGAAGGCGATGGACATCGACATGCTCAGCCTTTCCGGCCACAAGTTCCACGGCCCCAAGGGCGTGGGCGCTTTGTATGTGCGCAAAGGCGTGCCGGTGGCCCCGCTGATTTACGGCGGGGCCCAGGAGCGCCGCCGCCGGGCGGGCACCGAGAACCTGCCCGCCATCGCGGGCATGGCCGCCGCCCTGGAGGAAGCCTGCGCCCATCTGGAGGAGAACGCCGCCAGGGTGAGCGCCCTGCGGGACAGGCTCATCGCCGGGCTTTCGGCCATTCCCCACGCGGCGCTGAACGGCGCGGCCTCCCCGCGCCTGCCGGGCAACGTGAACTTCTGCTTTGAGGGCATCGAGGGCGAAAGCCTCTTGCTGATGCTGGACGAGGCGGGCATCGCCGCTTCCAGCGGGTCGGCCTGCACCTCCGGCTCGCTGGACCCCAGCCACGTGCTGCTGGCCATCGGCCGGCCCCACGAGGTGGCCCACGGCTCGCTGCGGCTCTCTTTAAGCGAGGCGAACACCGACGAGGACGTGGAGCACATTTTAAAAGAAGTGCCCCGGGTGGTAAGCTACCTGCGGGCCTGCAGCCCCGTGTGGGACGAACTGGAAAAAGGAGAGAGAGATCATGTTATACTCTGACAAGGTGATGGACCACTTCCGCAACCCGCGGAACATGGGCAAGATGGAAGACGCCGACGGCGTCGGCGAGGTGGGCAACGCCAAGTGCGGCGACATCATGCGGATGTACATCAAGGTGAAGGACGGCGTCATCGAGGACGTGTCCTTCATCACCTTCGGCTGCGGGTCGGCCATCGCCACCAGCAGCATGGCCACCGAGATGATCAAGGGCAGGCCCCTTTCCGAGGCGCTGGAGCTCTCCAACAAGGCCGTGGTGGAAGCTCTGGACGGCCTGCCCGCCCACAAGATCCACTGTTCGGTGCTGGCGGAGGAGGCGGTGAAGGCCGCCGTGAAGGACTATTACGACAGGCACGGCGTTTCCTACGACGCCGCCGCCTTCTGCACCGGGGACTGCGGCTGCTGCCACGCCCACGAATGACATCCTCTTTGTTTCCTCCAAAACAGCAAGCATATACAAAGGCCGCCGGCCGTGGAAAACCACGGCCGGCGGCCCGTTTTATTCAAAACTTGCGGTGCTGGTCCAGCTTTGCTTTCGCGCTTTCCAGCTGGGCGTGCACGCTTTCGGGGGCGGGGCCGCCGAAGCTGCGGCGCAGCGCGCAGCAGGCGCCCAGGTCGATGGCGGCGTAGACGTCCTCCTCAAAGAGGCTGCTCATGGCCTTGTATTGGGCCAGGGGCAGGGTGTCCAGCGTGAGGCCCCCCTTGATGCACAGGGCCACCAGCCGGCCGGTGAGCTTGTAGGCGTCCCGGAAGGGCATGCCCTTTTTGGCGAGGTAGTCGGCGCAGTCGGTGGCGTTGATGAAGCCTTGGGAGGCCGCCGCCCGCAGGTTGTCCGGCAGCACCTTCATGGTGTCGATGAGGGGGGCCAGGGTGGACAGGCACAGGCCGAGGGTGTCCACCGCGTCGAAGATGGCCTCCTTGTCCTCCTGCATGTCCTTGTTGTAGGCCAGGGGCAGGCCCTTCATCATCATCAGAAGGGTGGTCAGGTCGCCGCAGACCCGCCCCGTCTTGCCCCGGATGAGCTCGGTCACGTCGGGGTTCTTCTTCTGGGGCATGATGGAGGAGCCGGTGGTGAAGGCGTCGTCCAGCTCGATGAACCTGAACTCCCAGCTGCACCAGAGGATGATCTCCTCCGACAGGCGGGACAGGTGCACCATGCAGGTGGCGATGGCCGCCGCCAGCTCGATGCAGAAATCCCGGTCGGACACGCCGTCCAGGCTGTTTTCGCAGGGGCCGTCAAAGCCCAGCGCCGCGGCGGCGGCGTGGCGGTCGATGGGGTAGGTGGTGCCCGCCAGCGCGCCGCTGCCCAAAGGGCAGAGGTTCATCCGCTTCTTCCAGTCCGCCAGGCGGTCCATATCCCGCAGAAGCATCTGCACATAGGCCAGCAGGTGGTGGCCGAAGGTGACCGGCTGGGCCCTTTGCAGGTGGGTGTAGCCGGGCATCACGTCCGCCGCGTGGGCGGCGGCCTGCCTGAGCAGCGCCTCGCACAGGGCGGCCATCTTCTCGTTGAGGCCGGCGGCCGCGTCCCGCAGCCAGAGGCGCAGGTCCACCGCCACCTGGTCGTTGCGGCTGCGGCCGGTGTGCAGCCGCTTGCCCGGCTCGCCGATGCGCTTTGTCAGCTCGGCCTCCACGAAGGTGTGGATGTCCTCGGCGGCGGGGTCGATGGAAAGGGCCCCGCTCTCAAGGTCCGCCATAATGCCCTCAAGGCCCTCCTGGATGGCGGCGCCGTCCGCCTCGGAAAGGATGCCC
>NZ_CALXHK010000091.1:0-3254 GCF_944388085.1 Candidatus Allofournierella excrementigallinarum
CGGGAGACCTATCTCGCCGGAGACGCCTTTGCCGAGGACTGGATCAGACAGATCCGCGCCGATGTGCCGGATGCTCCTATTCTGGTCACCGCCGGCGGCCTGTTCCACTATTTTGAGGAAAGCAAGGTTGTGGGCCTCCTGCGGATGCTCACGAAGTTTGGAGAGATCGAAATCGTCTTTGATACCGTGAGCAAAAGCGGCATGGCCATGATGCGGAAAAAGTACATGAAGCAGGTGGGCCACGGGGATGCTCAGATGTTTTTCTATGTGGATTCCGCATCGGTGCTGGCCGGAAAAATCGGCAGCGGGGTCAGGGTGCTGGCTGAGGAGCCCTATTACCGCCATATCCCCCGAACCGGATTGAAACTGTCCACCAAGATCAGCATGGCGACTTCGGATCGGTTCTGCATGGTAAAACTGATAAGAATATCTTTATAATAGCAACAGTATGCAAATAAAAATCTAAATGGAGCAATCTGCAACCGTATGGGGTGGTATGCTCCAATCGGAATAGCATGATAACCTTGGCGGAACTTCGTGGATACTATTTGGCAATGGTTGATAGAGGACTGCACAACACCACCATCCAAAGCTATGTGCGGGCCTGGCGTGCGTTTCTGACCTGGTGCTATCAAGAGGGGTACATAGCGACAGACCTTCCGCAAAAATTCCGCCTGCCCAAAGCAAAGCGGCCTACCATCGACGTGCTGACAGATAGGGAAGTACAGCAGCTTTTTTCCAGCTTCGACACAAAGCACCTTCCGGGGCTCCGCAATTACTGCATTTGCGCTCTCATGCTGGACAGCGGCCTGCGGATGGATGAAGTGGTCACGCTGGAAACCGAACACGTCCATCTTGCCGAGGGATATGCCATCGTGTGCGGCAAGGGCAACAAGGAGCGGATGGTACCGCCGGGAAACCGTAGCCGCCAAATGCTGGCCCGGTATCTGCGCCGACGCGGCCCGGTAGACAATCCCCGGCTGTTCCAGACCAGCCAGCACACCCCCATCCGACAAACCACCGTGAAGCAGCTGTTCCGCAAGCTGAAAAGGCGGTTGAACATCCCCCGGCTGCGGGCCCATCTGCTGCGGCACACTTTTGCCACCCGCTACCTGGAAAACGGCGGCGATATGTACAGCTTGCAGCAGATATTGGGTCACACCAGCTTGGAAATGGTCAAGCGATATGTCCACCTTACACACCAGAAAACGGTGGCGGCCTTTCCTCAATTCAGCCCCCTTGACCGCCTTGCTCGGTGAATATGCACAAAAAAGAACCCGCGAGAACGCCAGTCAAAAGGCATTTTCACGGGTTTTATGCTGGTGAGCCATCGGGGATTCGAACCCCGGACACCCTGATTAAAAGTCAGGTGCTCTGCCAACTGAGCTAATGGCTCGCGTTCAAATTATAGCTTAACAATTATAGCAATCGCCGGGCAGTTTGTCAACAGAAAAGCGGCAAAAGAAAAAAGCCCGGCGCGGCAGGGGCCAAAAGCGGCATGAAATTGAAATTTTTCGGGTGTCGGAAACGTCTAATTGTTACAGAGAGTTTACAAAACGGGCAAAAATGAGTATGATTAAAAAAGACACACCGTTTCATCGAAAGGGGGACCACCCATGAAACGACTGCCCGCACGCGCCGTGGCGGCGCTGCTTTGCGCCGCTTTGCTCAGCGGCTGCGTTTTTGCCCGCACGGAAGAGCCCCAGGCCACGCCCACGCCGGAGCCGGACGCTGCGCCGGAGACCCTGGTGGGGTATGATGTGCCTTCGGACATAAACCCCTACACCGGCCTTGCCCGGGGCGAGAATTACCCGCTGGGCCGCCGGGGCGTTGCGGTGATGATCAACAATGTGCGCGCCGCCTGGCCCCAGAGCGGGCTGAACAGCGCGGACCTCGTCTACGAGATCGTCACCGAGAGCGGCATCACCCGCCTGATGGCCGTTTACCGGGACTATGCCGCCATGCCGGTGGTGGGGCCCATCCGCTCTGCCCGGGACCAGCACGTGCAGCTGATGCTTCCGCTGCAAACGCTCTATGCCCACATCGGAACGTCCTATGTGGCGTCCCAGTATCTCGACCTCTACAAATACACCGAGGCCAAGAGCATCGACGGGAAATACCGCAATTTCTACTGGATCGACGCCGAGCGCCGCAAGAGCAAGGGGCAGGAGCACTGCGTCTACACCGACGGCTCCACCTTCGCCGCGGCGGTGGAACAGTTCGGCCTGCAGGCGTCCACCACCTACGAGGCACCGCCGGTGTTCGACTTCGTGCGCTACGACCAGCCCGCCCGGCAGCTGGAAGGCGGCGAGGCGGCGGAGGTCTATGTGCGCTTTTCCGGCTATGCCGACGCCACCTTCCGCTACGACGAGGCCTCGGGCAAATACCTCAAGTGGCAGTATGACCAGCCCCAGACCGACGCGGCCGACGGCGGAAAGCAGTACGGCGCCGACAATGTGTTCGTGCTGTTCGCCAAGATCGACAAGTACCCCGACGGGGTGCTGGCCCACGTGCAGTTCGACCAGGGCGCGGGGCTCTACTTCTGCGGCGGGCGCTACGAGCGGGTGCGCTGGATCAAGGAGGACCCGGCCAGCCCCCTGCGCATCGTGGACAACGAGGGCAACGAGGTGGACGTGAAGGTCAACCCCGGCGCCAGCTACATCGCCGTGGTGGCCGACGAGCAGATCGAAAACTGCCGCATCGACGGCCAGCCGCTGGAGGATGTCTTCGGCGGGTGACGAAGATGAAAATTCACCGGGCCGGTTGCCCGCAGGCGGCGTGCCTGCTATAATAGAAAACGGAATCGGGCGGCGTGCCGCCTGCAATATAAAAGCGGAATACGAGGGAACAGAACATGAAACGTTTGTTGTGCATCCTGCTGGCGCTGGCCATGTCGGCCAGCCTGTTCACCGCCTGCGGCGGCGACGAGACCATTACTTCCGGCGGCGGCGAACCCGCTGTGGAAGCCACCCCCGAGCCTACCCCCGAACCCTACGACGCCAACGTGCTCACCGGCTATGAAAAAACCGCCGATTACGCCGAGGGCCAGCGCATCACCGCGGTGATGGTGAACAACATCCAGACCTGCCGCCCGCAGCGGGGCCTGTCGGAAGCAGACATGCTCTTTGAGATCAAGGTGGAGGGCGGCATCACCCGTTTCATGGCCCTCTTTACCGACTATAACAACATCCCCGACATCGGGCCCATCCGCTCTGCCCGCGACCAGTTCTTCCGGCTGGTGCTGCCCTGGCAGC
>NZ_CALXHK010000092.1:0-3161 GCF_944388085.1 Candidatus Allofournierella excrementigallinarum
GCGGTCAGCTCGTTGTTGATGGCGTTCTGCAGGTGATAGCCGATGTAGCCCTGGCTCATGGCCCCGCACTCGGGGAAGGGCATGTCGGCCTTGATGGCCCCTGCCGCCGCGGCGGTGGAAAGCCCCAGGTTGATCATGCCCACCTGGGGGCCGTTGCCGTGGGCGATGATGACCTGGTTGCCCGCCTCGATCAGGTCCACGATGGGCTTGGCGGTGCCGGTGACCAGCGCCAGCTGCTCGGCGGCGGTGTTGCCCAGGGCGTTGCCGCCCAGGGCGATGACGATCTTAGACATGTTATTCTCCTTTTCGCCCGGAACGGGCGTTTTGGGGGGTGAGAAACGCCCGGCACGACCGTGCCGGGCATTGATCTTTTCAGGCAATGCCGAACAGGTGGGCGCAGAGGACCACCACTGGAATGCTGATGAGCACCCGCTCCAGGAAGATGACGAACAGATGCCCCAGATTGAGCGGCACGCGGGAGGTGAGGATCAGGGTGCCGATGTCCGAGATGTACACGATCTGGATGATGCTGATGGTGCCCAGCACGAACTTTGTGAGGGTGGCCGTCATGGAGGAGCCCACGATCACCGGGATGAACTGGTCGGCAAAGCCCACCAGAATGGAGGAGCCGGCCTCCATGGCGTCCGGCACCTGGAACAGCTGCAGGTACATCCCCAGGGGGATGCCCAGATAGTCGAACAGGGAGGTGTAATTTGCCAGCACCAGCGCGATGGTACCGATGGCCATCATGTTGGGCAGCGTTGTGATGATGAGGTTCACCACGTTGTACGCCCCCGCGCGCAAAAAGCCCACGGGGCCCGGCGCGCCGGCCGCCCGGGCCAGCGCCTGCCGGTAACCCCACTGCAGGCCGTTGACGCCCTGCGGCGTGTCCTCGTTGGCCTGCTTGCCGCTGCGGGCGTCGTAGGCGGTGGACATGCTGCGCAGCGGCCACAGCCGCGGCAGGATCACCGCGCAGAGCAGGCTGGCGATGGCGATGGTAAGATAAAACTGGGGGAAGATGTCGTTGAAGTCCAGCATGTTCGCGATCAGCGAGCAGAAGCTCACGCTGAGCAGCGAGAAGTTGCAGATGATGATGGCGGCCTCTTTGGCGTTGTACTGGCCGCTCTCATACTGCGAGATGGTCAGGTAGGTGCCGCACACACTGGAACCCATCCAGGAGGTGACACAGTCGATCATCGCCCGCCCCGGCACGCAGAACAGCCGCCGCGCCACCTTTGTGAACAGCGAGCTCAGCAGGTCCATCAGGCCGTAGTCGGTCAGCAGAGAGAGGAAAAAACCGCCGATGATGTACCACATGATGCAGGAGGGCAGGATGCTGGTGAGCATGTTGCCGCCGGTATCCGCCGACCATACGGCCTCCGGCCCCAGCTGGAAATAGGTGAGCACGGCCAGCACGCCGCCGATCACCCGCGTCACCAGCCAGAACAGGCTGGGGGAGAACAGCTCCTTCAGCTGGGGGTTTTTCTTCACAAAGGGCAGCGGCAGCAGCCGGCACGCCAGCGAAAGGGCCGCGTCCGCCACGATGATCGCCACCAGAAGCGGGATGAGCGCGTCGCCCAGGGCCGTCTGGATCCAGTCGCCCAGGATGCCCACGATCAACTCGGAACTGCCGTTGTACTCCACAGGTATCAGAAAAAGAATGACCGCGAACAGCGACGGGACGATCATTTTCAAACGCGTTTTCACTCCGCTTTTCACGGGGATCCCTCCTTTCAGCCGCAAACACGGATACCCATTGTCCGATCACCGCACCGCAAACCGGCGCCGCGAGCCGGCGGGGATCAGTATTGGGGGACGTTCTTGGTCAGGCAGTGGATGCCGCCGCCGCCGCTCAGGTTCAGCGACATGGCATACACCGGGATGACCTTCCGGTCGGGATAGGCCTTCTGCAGGATGGCCATGGCCTCGGCGTCGCGCTGGCGGATGGCCTCGCTCTTGCCCTCCTGCCAGTAGCTCTGGGCGATGACCACGTCGTTGCAGACCAGATAGTTCACATAGCTCTGGGCCGGCTGCATGATGATCTCGCCCTCGGGCATGGGGGTGCCGTCGTCCAGCAGGGCCTCCTCGTTCTCCGCAAAGCGCTTGCCCCAGGTGCGGTTCTGCCGGTCGGCGGGGGTGGTGACCACATACTCGGGGATGGGCGCCGGGATCCGAATGATCCGGAAGGGGTTGCCCTCCGCGTCGGTGGAGTTCTTCAGCACCTCGTAGGCCATGTCGCACCGCTCTTTGGTGATGCGGGCGGATTCCAGCGAAGCGGCCTCCTCCTCGCTGATCTCCAGCAGCAGCACGGTGTTCTTGTCCACAAAGCGGGCGATCTCGTCGCAGTGGCCGTTGGCGGAACCGGCGCGGTAGACGGGCTTGCCGTCCACATAGTCCAGCACGCCGATGGTGGAATCCTCGTCCTCCCAGGTGCTGTAGGGCAGCCAGATGATCTTCTTGAGGTTGAACAGGCGCTTGAATTCCTCCTCCACCTGCTCCTTGGTCTTGTCCGGGTTGCGCTTGCGCACCTCGGTGTCCTCCACCGCCATCATCACGCCGGCGCCGTTGAATTCCTTGTCGCCGCCCTCGGAGATCATGGTGGAGCCCAGCAGGTTGTAGCAGCCCAGCTCGATGGCCATGTGCGGGCCGTACTTCTTGCACATGATGGACATCTCGCTGTCCTCCTCGCCCATGCCGTACATGTCGAAGCGGAAGTGGACGCAGCGCTTTTCGCCTTTGTCGTTGCCCATGATGTCGGGGCCGTAGTCGCGGGCCCAGTGCATCTTGTCGGGGATCTCGGTGATGATGACGCTGTTCAGGTCGATGTCGCCCTCTTCCAGGATCTCCCGGCAGCGGGCCGCGGAGCCGGGCCAGCCGCAGTTGATGATAATCTTGTCCACATGGCCGATGAGGTTGCGCACGATCTCGTGCACCGTGCCCTCGGCGAACACGCCCTTGACCGGCTCGATCAGGCGGGGCCAGCCCACCACAACGGCTTCCTGGGGCTCGAAATCGGCGCCCATGCGGAAGGTATCTTCAGACATGATGATTCTCCTTTCGTTGACTCATACATTAAAAATCACAATACACCACGGCCGGGGCTTATACAAGGATGAATCCCAGGACCAGACACACCGCCAGGCTGACGCCGCCGGCGATGG
>NZ_CALXHK010000093.1:0-2987 GCF_944388085.1 Candidatus Allofournierella excrementigallinarum
TGGGCATGCTGGCGGCGCTGGCAGTGCTGGGCGTCGCCTGACCTTTTCACATCATAAAACAGCGGACCGGCAGAAGGCGTTTCCCCGTGCCGGTCCGTTCTTTTTTTACGCTCCGTCCATGTAGCCCGCGGGCTGGATGGCCACCGCCTCCACCAGCTTGTCCCGCATCCACATGGCCACGTCGGTCTGCACGGTGTAGCCGCAGCCCGGGTCGGCCATCCACTGCTGGGCCGGGCGGCGGGGCAGGGCGCTCTGGGCCAGCATGCTCATGATGACCCCGCCGTGGGTCACGCAGGCGGCCTCGGCGACCTCCGAGCGGATCATATATTCCAGCAGCTTATGCAGCGTGTCGGCGCAGCGGGCGTGGAAGTCCATCGTGGGTTCCGCCCCCTCGGGCACAAAGCCGGAGGCAGGGTCCATCCAGCGGGCGAACCCCGGGTCCTTCACCAGGTCCTCCATCCTGCGGCCCTCGAACACGCCGAAGTTTGCCTCCCGCAGCTGAGGCACCACCAGCCGGTGGGCGGCGGCGGGGAAAAGGATGTCCGCCGTTTCCACCGCCCGGACCAGGGGCGAGGTGAACACCGTGTCCGGCGCGGGATAGGCAAAGCGGCTTTTGAAAACTTCCAGGTCCTGGCGGCCCTCGTCGCACAGGGGCAGGTCGGTGCCGCCGCCCACATACAGCCCTTCCAGGTTGCCCCGGGTCAGCCCGTGGCGGATCAGATGCAGCTTAAAGGTCTTCACGGTTTTTTCATCCTTCCCGCGCCCGCAGAGGGGCGCTTTTGACGCTGAAGCATATTACAAAATAGTAACAAACAGGAATGTTTCAACGGGCCCGAACACTATATTTAGAAAAGAGCCCGGCACCATTATCGTACATATAGTTTTCAAAGTCAAGCAATGGACAAATCACACGAAAAAGGCTGGGGGAATTTGGCGAATTTCGTATTTACAACGCGTTTTTGCTGTTTTATAATTTACGATATGTAATGGCCCCCCGGCGGGTGAAAAGTGCCCGCAAACCGCGCTGTCATGCCCTTTGCGGCGTTTGACGGGTCGGCGGCGCGGCGGGCGGCCGGAGTAAAGACAGGGAGCAGGACATCATGGAATTCAATCGCATCATCACCCTTCTTCGCAAGGAGCGGGGCATCACCCAAAAACAGGCCGCGGCGGAACTGGGGGTCTCTCAGGCGCTGCTGTCTCACTATGAGAAGGGCATCCGCGAGTGCGGGCTGGACTTTGTGGTGCGGGTGGCCGATTACTACGACGTATCCTGCGATTATCTTCTGGGGCGCAGCGCCGACCGCAGCGGCCTGACCCTCACGGTGGAGGAGATCCCCAATCCCGAGACCGCGAAGGACAGCGTCTACAAGGGCAGCGTGCTGCCCACGCTGAACAAAAAGCTCATCTCCAACAGCCTGAACATCCTGTTCAGCAAGCTGGCCGCCTGCCCGGACAAAGGGCTGGTGAGCGAGGTGAGCGCCTATCTGATGCTGGCGGTCTACAACATGTTCCGTCTGGTCTATTCCGCGGCCCCCAAGAACGCCGAGAGCATGTTCCGGGTGAGCCGGGGCCGCTGGCAGGGCTATTCCGCCGCCGCCATGAGCGCCGCTCACGCCAACGTGAAGGCGGCGCTGGAGGGCGAGAACATGGGCAGCGGCCCGGCCCTCAAGGACACCTCCTGCTTTGCCATGACCACCGAGAGCCTCTCCAAGGAATATCCCCTCTACGCCACCAGCCTGTTCAACCTCATCAAGAACAGCGAGAGCCGCATCGACCGGGTGCGCTGAAACGCCCACGCAGCACAAAACAAAAGCAGCCCCCCGCCCGCATCGCGCGGGCAGGGGGCTGCTTTCTGCTTTTCGGGGGAAAGGCAGGCCGCTTTACAGGCTGCCGATCTTCTTGCGGCAGGCGGGGCAGATGTTGCGCCCCTCAAAGGCCACCACGCCTTTTGCCTCGCCGCAGAAGATGCAGGCGGGCTGGTACTTCTTCAGCACGATCTCATCCCCGTCCACAAAGATCTCCAGAGAGGCGTTGTCCTCCAGGTTCATCAGGCGGCGCAGCTCGATGGGCAGCACCACGCGGCCCAGGCTGTCGATCTTGCGCACGATACCGGTGGATTTCATGGTTTTTCTCCTTTTCAAGCGGGTCTCAATATACATTCGGGAATTTTGTGACACAATTATACCGCAAAAGGAGTAAAATGTCAATATATGGTAAAAATGGAATAATGCGAATTTTTTGTGAACAAAAACCGCGCTCCGGGGCGGAGCGCGGCGAAAGAGCGGTGTTTTACAGCTGCACCAGGCCCACTTTTTTGTAGACCTTGGCCACCATGCGGTCGGCGATGCGGCTGGCGGCGGCGGCGCCCTCTTTCAGAACGCCGTCCAGATACTCCCTGTCCGCCAGGATGCGGGCGTACTCGGCCTGGATGGGGCTCAAGGCGTCGATGACGCTGCCGGCCACCGCCTCCTTGAACACGCCGTAGCCCTGGCCGTCGAACTCCTTTTCGATGTCGGCAAAGGTCTTGCCGGTGAGGGAGGAGTAGATGTTCATCAGGTTGGTCACGCCGGGCTTGCCGTCGCCGGCGCGCACCACGCCGTCGCTGTCGGTCACGGCGCGCTTGCACTTGCGCAGGATGGTGTCCGCGTCGTCGGTCATCAGGATGAAGCCGTTCACGTTGGGGTCGCTCTTGCTCATCTTCTTGTCCGGTTCCTGCAGGCTCATGATCTTGGCGCCGGTCTTGCCGATGTAGGGCTCGGGCAGGGTGAAGGTGGGGCTGTAGAGGTTGTTGAAGCGCTGGGCCACATTGCGGGTCAGCTCCAGGTGCTGCTTCTGGTCCACGCCCACCGGAACAAGGTCCGCGTTGTAGATAAGGATGTCCGCGGCCATCAGGGCGGGGTAGGTGAACAGGCCGGCGTTCACGTTGTCGGCGTGCTTGGCGCTCTTGTCCTTGAACTGGGTCATGCGGGACAGCTCGCCGAACTGGG
>NZ_CALXHK010000094.1:0-2735 GCF_944388085.1 Candidatus Allofournierella excrementigallinarum
GGAACGCCACCCGGATGAGAGGATCCGTCTGGCCGTTCTCAGCGCTTACGCAACGTCAGATCCACATGCGCTGGATACCAACACCCTGGGCGGAAAGCTGTTTCTGCATCTCCTGTCCATGCAGGCGGGCGTTGAGCTTCCCACTGGGGCTGAGGAACGGGCCGCCCTCTACTATAACTGTGGAATTTTGTGCGACAGCATATCGAGTCTCGTCACACAAGTGGGAGTCCGTTTGTATACAGACGCGGAAGAACATCCGGCTTATCGCGCGTTTCGCCTGCGGAATGAGGCCGGCACCCTCACGCTCACCAATCTGGCTGGCTTAACAGCGGGAGACAGTCCCTCAGGAAAAGCCTACCTGGTGGAAAATCAGATGGTGTTCACCCAGCTGTGCGATCAGGCCGCTCATTTTCATTCCCCGCTGATTTGTACCTCCGGACAGCTAACGATCGCTGTGATCCGTCTGCTGGATCTGCTTGTTTCCAGCGGGACAGAACTGTTCTACTCGGGAGACTTTGACGGGAAAGGCCTGTCCATCGCCCAGCAGCTTCTGGCGCGCTACTCGGATCGCCTGCATCTGTGGCATATGACGGCGGCAGATTATGCGCAGTGCCGCTCAGAGGTCCGGCTGAGTGAAAAAAGCCGCGCACTGCTCCGGAACTGTGCAGGCACGGTTCTTGCTCCGGCAGCCGAGGCAGCCGGACATAGCGGCTGTGACGGGTATCAGGAGCTGCTGCTGCCTCAGCTGCAGGCAGACTTAATGGAAACTTGATAAGAACGAAATACGGTTTTCTGAACGGAAATTCGGATTCCTGTATCTGAACCGTCCACGCGGCACGCGAACATGGCGCAGATTTTTCGCTCATCGCGTCCATAGAGCCGGACGTGCATGCAAGCGCCCTTTCCGACTGGCCGGCCAGCATGGCGTTTCTCCTTTATATGTAAGGTGTGAAATTGAGTTCGCCAACGAAAAACCGCTGACTTGAACATTTTTGAGGCGTATGCTATACTTACTTTTATGTGGATTTGCAAGGCAATTCCGGGCGGGGCGCATGCAGGCTTTTCTGCAAATGGGGCAATTTTACAATGGCGCCTTTGAAAACGGTGCAGCCATTCGCTGCGCTCATTTGAAGTCGGGATTGGGTCGATTTTGCTCCAATACAGCTTTCTGCAAATTCTCTACAACTCTTGCCAAAAACCAGACGGCACAGGAGGACGCACCATGGAATCCAAAAAGTTAGAAAAACCTCGTGAAAACGGCACTTTCTCGACCGCACAAGGCGTGATGGAACCGGATGAAGGGGGCAGAGGGGCGCTCCCCGCCATGAAGTCCATCGACAAGCCCGAGGCGGCCCAGAAGCCCGCCGCCGCAGACGGCGCCGTGCCTGCGGCGGAGAGCGGCCCCACCGGCTCTTCCAAGGTGGAGATCGAGCCGCTGTTCACCGAGTTCGTGGACTTCGACACCTTCTCCAAGTCCGATTTCCGGGTGGTGAAGATCAAGGAGTGCACCGCGGTGCCCAAGAGCAAGAAGCTGCTGAAGTTCGTGCTGGACGACGGCACCGGCGCCGACCGGGTCATCCTCAGCGGCATCCACGAGTACTACGAGCCGGAGGAGCTGGTGGGCAAGGCGGCCATCGCCATCGTCAACCTGCCTCCCCGCAGGATGATGGGCATCGACTCCTGCGGCATGCTCATCAGCGCCGTCCATCAGGAGGACGGCCACGAGGGCCTGCACCTGCTGATGGTGGATCCCCACATCCCCGCGGGCGCGAAGCTCTACTAACAACAAGCGAAAGGGCGTCCTGAGCGATCGGGGCGCCTTTTCCTGCAAAAGGGAAAGAGGCGAACGGATCATGAAAACAGGCCTTGTGCTGGAAGGCGGGGCCATGCGGGGCATGTTCACCGCCGGCGTGCTGGACGCCTTTCTCGCCGCCGGCGTGAGGGCCGACGAGGTGGTGGGCGTTTCCGCCGGGGCGCTGTTCGGCGTGAACTATCTCTCCGGCCAGGCGGGCCGGGCGGTGCGCTATAACAAGCGATTTAACGGCGACAAAAACTACATGGGCCTGCGGCCTTTGCTGCGGGAGGGCAACCTGTTCAGCACTTCTTACGCTTATGACCTTGTGCCCCGCAAGCTGGACCCCTTCGACGACGAAGCCTTTCAAAACAGCGGCGTGCCCTTCTACGCCGTGGTCACCGACGTGGACACCGGCGAGGCGGAGTACATACAGGTGAAGAGCGTCTTTGACCAGATGGACGTGCTGCGGGCCTCCGGCTCCATGCCCTTCGTCTCCCGCCCGGTGGAGTGGCAGGGGCGGCGGTATCTGGACGGCGGCGTTTCCGACAGCATCCCCTTCCGGTGGATGGCCGCCCGTGGCTGCGACAGGCTCATCGTGGTGCTCACAAGGGAAGAAGGCTACCGCAAAACGCCCATGAAGGGGGCGCTGCTGCGGCTGCTGAGGCGCAAATATCCCGCCATCGCCCGGCGGCTGGCCGCACGCCACACCGACTACAACCGGGCGCTGGAGGAGCTGGAGCGCTGGCAGGCCGAGGGCCGGGCCTTCGTGATACGCCCCTCGGTCAAAACGCCCATCAGCCGCATCGAGACCGACCCGGACAAGCTTCAGCAGGTCTACGACCTGGGCCTTGCGGACGGGCAGGCGGCCCTGCCCGCGCTGAAAGCCTATCTCGCCGGGCAGTGAGCCGCCCTTGCAAAGGGCGCGCGGGTAGGATACAAT
>NZ_CALXHK010000095.1:0-2683 GCF_944388085.1 Candidatus Allofournierella excrementigallinarum
TGGGCGCGGTTTACGACACCCCCCCCGGCGTGGCCAACGCCATCCTGCTGCCCACCGTGATGGAATACAACGCCCCCGCCACCGGCGAAAAGTACCGCGACATCGCCAAGGCGATGGGCGTGGAAGGCGTGGACGCCATGACCCTGGACGAGGCCCGCAAGGCCGCCTGCGCCGCCGTGAAGCAGCTGAGCCAGGACGTGGGTATCCCCGCCGACCTGAAGGCCATCGTGAAGGAGGAGGACGTGCAGTTCCTCTCCGAATCGGCCTACGCCGACGCCTGCCGCCCCGGCAACCCCCGCGACACCAGCGTGGAGGAGATCGCCGCGCTTTACCGCAGCCTGATGTAAAGGCGTTCAGAACCAGCCAAAACAGGAGGGGCCGCCCCGCGGGGCGGCCCCTTTTCTGCGTGAGTTCACAGCTTGTCCAGGTATTCGGCGGCGGAAAGGCCGGCGATAAGCCCTTCGCCCACCGCTTTCGCCACCTGCAGCGGCGCGCCGGCGATGTCGCCGGCGGCAAAAACGCCCTCGATGTTGGTGGCCATGCGCCGGTCCACCTGCACAAAGCCGTCCTGGATGGCAAGGCCGGGCAGCAGGGTGTCCGGCGCGATGGCGCTGCGCAGGATGAACAGGCCCTGGATGGGCAGCTCTTTGCCCGCGATGCGCATCCATTCCACCGTTTGGCCGCCGCCCACCGCCTGCACCGCGCCGGGCAGATGCTCGATGGCTTCGTTCAATTCCGCCGGGCGCCTGGGGGAGACAAACTGCACCTTGCAGCCGATGGAGGCGAGGAAGTTCGCCTCGCCCGCCGCCTCGGGGGAAAGGCCCCACACCGCCACCTCCCGGCCGCGGTAGAGCATGCCGTCGCAGGTGGCGCAGTAGGAAACGCCCCGGCCCAGAAACTCGCTCTCGCCCTCGATGGGCTTTGCCTTGGCCACGCCGCCCGCCAGGATGACCGCGCGGGCCTCCAGGATATTGCCGTCGAAGTTCAGCAGGAAGCGGTCACCCATGGGCAGCACGTTGGCCACCCGGCCCGGCTCGGGCACGATGCCCAGGGCCTTGGCGTGGTCGGCAAAAGCCGCCAGCATTTCGCTGCCCGAAAGGCCCGGCAGCCCCAGATAATTGTCTACCTGCTCGGCCTTGGCCAGAAGGCCCGCCCCCGCGCCCAGCACCCGGACGGTCTTGCCCCGCTGGCGCAGGTTGACGGCTGCCGAAAGCCCGGCGGGCCCGCCGCCCACCACCGCGCAGTCCAACATGGCTTCACTCATAAAAACGCGCCTCCTTGCCCGTTGTTTGTATCCAGTATAGGGCAGCGAGGCCCCATTTACCGTAATTTTATCACAAAGGGCCCCGCGTTGCCAACCGGCGCGAAGGCAGCTATAATAAAAGAAAAGATCAAAGGAGGAATGCCCTGTGTTCGGCCCTGCGGATAAAAAACTGGGCTTTGGCTTCATGCGCCTGCCCATGAAAGGGGAAGAGGTGGACATTGAGACCACCTGCCGCATGGTGGACGAATTTCTGGCGGCGGGCTTTTGCTACTTCGACACCGCCCACGGCTACCACGACGGCCAGAGCGAGGCGGCGCTGAAGGCGGCCCTCACCAGCCGCTACCCCCGGGAAAAGTACATTTTGGCAGACAAGCTCTCGCCGCCTTTCTTTGAAACGGAGGCGGACATCCGGCCCCTGTTCGAACAGCAGCTGGAAGCCTGCGGCGTGGAGCACTTCGACATGTACCTGATGCACGCCCAGAGCGCCGGGCGCTTTGAGTTCTACAAGAGCTGCCGCGCCTACGAGACGGCCTTCGCCCTGAAGGCGGAGGGCAGGGTGCGCCATGTGGGCATCTCCTTCCACGACACCGCCGGGGTGCTGGAGCGCATCCTCACCGAGTATCCCCAGCTGGACTTCGTGCAGCTGCAGTTCAACTATCTGGACTATGAGGACCCCCAGGTGCAGAGCCGCGCCTGCTACGAGGTCTGCCGCCGCCACCACAAGCCGGTGGTGGTGATGGAGCCGGTGCGGGGCGGGCGGCTGGCCCAGCTGCCGGACGAGGCCCGGGCGCTGCTGGCAAAGGTGAGCGACAGCAGCCCGGCGGCCTTTGCTTTGCGCTTTGCCGCCGATTTCGAAGGGGTGAAGATGGTGCTTTCCGGCATGAGCAGCCCGGAGCAGATGGAAGAGAACCTGCGGGTGATGAGCGCCCCCGCGCCCCTTTCCGGCGCAGAGCGGGCGGCGGCGGAGCCGCTGCGGCGCATCCTCGCCGCCCAGCAGCTGGTGCAGTGCACCGCCTGCGGCTACTGCATCGCCGGCTGCCCGGCGTCCATCCGCATCCCGGAGCGCCTTGCGGCCTGCAACGCCCGCCTGCGGGGCGAGGCGGACGCCGCCGCCCGCTACGCCGCCGTGGCCGGCGGCGCGGCTTCGGCCTGCGTGGGCTGCGGCGCCTGCGAAAAGGCCTGCCCCCAGAAGCTGCCCATCCGCAAGCTGCTGGCGCTGGCCGCGCGGGAGTTTGAACAGTAACAAAGCGGGGGAGGGCCCGGTCGGCATCGACCGGGCCCTCCCTCTTTTTGTGAAGCGCAGGGGCGTTCATCCGCGGGAATATTTCAGCCGGGTGGCGGCCCCGCCCCGCAGGTGCCGCTCGGCCTTGTTGGCCCCCAGCACCGCCTGCACCTGGCGGCACAGCTGGGGGTCCAGCC
>NZ_CALXHK010000096.1:0-2671 GCF_944388085.1 Candidatus Allofournierella excrementigallinarum
AACCCAGTATAATTGTACCCTAGATGAGCGCGACCGTCAACAAAGGGAATCAATCGCAAACAATTCTAAAATCATACTATTTTACTAGCAATACAGGCTTGAATTAAAGACCGACCGCCATCATAGCAGTTGGTCTTTAATCAAGAAACGATCCCTATTCAAGCATTTGAAAATGCTTCAGTGCCTCCATAATCGCCGCTTCCTTTTCCGGCGGGCACTGCGGCACTTTGGCATCTTCCTTCTTCGACAGATTATAGTTCTGCCCAACATCCAGCCCACATTTCCGCTTGACCTGGGAGATGTACAGAGAAGATACCTTCAAGCCAGTATGTTTCAGCACATACGCTTTGATCTGCTCATAGGTCGCACCCTTCTGGAACCCGGACATATCCATGTCCTCCAGAGAAAACTCCACACGCACTTTCTTCGAGTCGATTTCTCCCTTGGAAAGCAAGACGACCGTCTCCACATGCTTTGTGCGGGGGAACAGGTCCACAGGCTGCACCTTCACGGGGCGGTAGCCCCGGTCGGCGAGATAGCGGCAGTCCCGGGCGGCGGTGGCGGCGTTGCAGCTGACCATCACCACGCGGCGGGGAGCCATGGCCAGCACTGCGTCCAGGGTCGCGGCGTCGCAGCCCTTGCGGGGCGGGTCAAGGCAGATGACCTGCGGGCTGAGGCCCTCGGCGGCAAGCTGCGCCGCAGCCTGCCCGGCGTCGGCGCAGAGGAACCGGGCGTTTTGCACGCCCATGGCGGCGGCGTTGGCCCTGGCGCTCTCCACCGCTTCGGGCACTATTTCCACGCCCACAAGAGCGCCGCAGTCGCCCGCCATGGAAAGGCCGATGGTGCCCATTCCGCAGTAGAGGTCCAGCAGGGTATCAGTGGGCAGCAGGCCGGCGAACTCCCGGGCCACGGCGTAGAGCCGCTCGGCGGCGGGGGTGTTGACCTGATAGAAAGACAGCGGCCCCAGTTTCACGGGCACGCCGCACATCGTGTCCTCAATGAAGCCGGAACCGAAGAGGGAGATGCACTCCTCGCCGGTGATGACGTTGGTCTTTTGGTGGTTCACATTCAGAACGATGGTTTTGATCTGCGGGAACTGAGCCGTCAGTTCGGCGCAGAACTGCTCTGAATCGGGCAGGCTGCGGCCATTGACGACGAGGCAGAGCAGCACCTGCCCGCTGTGCCAGCCCTGGCGCAGGAAGATATGCCGCACCAGGCCGCGGTGGGTCTCTTCATTGTAAAGAGGGATGCGGTGCGCCTGTAAAAATGCGCAGACCGCGGCGGCGATGTCGTTGAGGGCCCTGGGCTGCAAGAGACAGTCCCGGCAGGGAATCAGCCGGTGGCTGCGGCCGGCATAAAAGCCGAAGGTCACATTCCCGTCCATGTCATACCCGACGGGGAACTGCACCTTGTTGCGGTAGCGGTCGGTCAGGGGGCCGGTGAGCAGCGGCAGCACCGGCAGAGCCTCAAAGCCGCCGAGACGGCGGAATGCGTCCGCCACAAAGCCCTCTTTGGCGCGGGCTTCGGCCTCATAGTCCAGATGCCTGAAACAGCACCCGCCGCAGGGGCGGCAGACCGGGCAGTCCGGCCGGATGTGGCCGGGGCCGGGAACGTGAAGCTCCTCCACGATGCCAAAGGCATAACGGCCCATGTCCTTCACGATCTTTACGGTGACATCGTCGCCGGGGGCAGTGGCGGGCACGAACACCGCTTTGCCGTTCAGCCGGCCCACGCCGCTGCCGTCGCTGGAAAGGCTTTCAATGGTGAGCCGCGCCAGGGTGTTTTTCAAGCCGGGCACAAAAAGCCCTCCTTTTTCTCATTCGCTCAGGCCGTAGGGCAGGATGAAGCGGCCCGCCTCGTCCGACGAGAGTTCGGTGCCGAGGCCGGGGAACTGGTGCTCCAGGGCGTTCAGCGCCATACGGGCCGCCGTGCTGCCCATGGCCGCCGGGTCATAGTGGGCCACGGCCTGCACGCCGTCCGCAACCAGGTCTTCCGCCTCTTCGGGGGAGTCGGCGGCGGCATAGATACGCACCGGCTGCTCGCCTTCCAGCCAGCCCAGGGCCGATGCGGTCTCAAGGGCGGTCTGCGCGTCCTGGGCGCTGGTGCAGAGAATGACCTCCGGCGCGCCCTGGCCGGCAAGGGACTCAGCGTCAAAGGGGAGCGCCGCGCCCTCACTATCGGTATAGTTCACCTGGGCGGTGTACACGCCGTAATGCTCGCACTCGACCAGCGCGTAGTTGGAGAGGCTGGCCTGTTCCTCGTCGGGGGCGCTTTGGAACAGGTAATATTGCAGCAGCAGGTCGCCGTTCGCGTCGGCGACGTCGCCGTCGCGGTAGTCCATGGCGACGGCTTTGCCCAGCACCTCGCCGCCGTGGGAGGCAAGGCTGCCCAGATACCACAGTTCAGCGCTGGAGTTCAGGGTGGCGTCACTGGGGCTCTCACCCACAAAAAACACCGTGGCGCCCGCCGTTCTGGCGGCTTCCAGCAGGGAAGAGTCCACCGGGGCGGCGTCCTGCGGAACGATGAGCACCCCCGCACCGGCGGCCAGCAGGCGGTTTGCCGCGCCGGCATAACTCTCGCCGGGCTCCGCGGTCAGAAACTCCACTTCCTCGGCTTCCAGCGCGGTCTTCAGTGTGTCCGCGTCCAGATAGGTCTTGCCGCTGGGGGAGGT
>NZ_CALXHK010000097.1:0-20627 GCF_944388085.1 Candidatus Allofournierella excrementigallinarum
TTGATGAGGGTGATGTCCACGTTGCACACGCCCTGGTAGATGGTGACCACCAGCACCAGGAAGCAGGCGATGAAGATCACGATGACCTTGGAGGGCTCGCCCACGCCGGCGCCCACGATGACCAGGGGGATGTAGGCCAGGGGCGGGATGTTGCGCACGAACTGGATCCAGGGCTCCACCACATGGCGGAAGGGGGCGTACCAGCCCATCAGGAAGGAGACGGGGATGGCGGCCACGAAGGCCAGGCTGAAGCCCGCGATCACGCGGAACAGGCTGTGGCTGGCATGCTCCCACAAAAGGCCGCTGGAGGCCTGCTTGATGAGGCTTTCGATCACCTCAGGGGGGGTGGCGAACACGACGCCGCCCTTTTCGGTGTGGGAGATGACGACCCACAAAAGCAGCGCGGCAGCCAGCGAAATGACGATCCAGACCCCATTGGGAATGGACGCTACGAACTTGGAAAAGCCGGTTTTCTTTTTCGAACTGAACATAGCGGTTTTGCTTCCTCCTTTTGCAAAGATAGCGCGGCGCGGCGCGTCATTTTCTATTCTTAGGCTACCATCAAATGCGCCCCGTGCAAAGTATGAAATATTCTCATACCAAAAAGGGGGCCGGCGGGCGGGGAAGCCTCCCCTGTCCCGCCGGCCCCGCCGGAAGGTCCTTTTCCGTTTTGCCCCGTCAGGCGGCGGGGCCGATGTGCAGATGGCAGTGGTCCTCCCCCGCCTGCTCCGCCAGTGCGGCGAGGTAACCGGCGGTGTCCACGCCCTGTTCCCCGGCCCGTTCCACGGCGGCCCAGTCCGGCGAGGCCATCAGTTCATCGGCGGCCTCGCGGGTGAAAGCGCCGGAAAAATACAGCACGTTCGCCTGGCCCATCGCCCGGCGGAAGGCGGCGGCGTCCTCCTCGCCCAGCGCCTCCACGAGTTCGTCCGCGCCGCGGCTGGTGGAGTTTTGGGCGAACTGCGCCCGGCCGAAGGCGGAGAAATCGGCGAACACCGGATCGGTCTGGCCGGTGGCGGCGGCCCAGGCGGTGACGTCGGTGGGCTTTGCCTCATAGTCGTAGGAGGCCCGGCCCGCCCCGTCGGGGCGGACGGTGACCCGCCCGGAGAGATAGGGCCACACCGCCAGGCTCTCGGAGGCCACGTCCCACACCTGCTGCCCCTCTTCGCCCTGCCACAGGGCGATGTGCTGGGGATGCAGGTGGCCGCTGAACACCAGCTGCCCGCCGTACTCGGCCAGGAGCCCGCCCAGGCGGTCGTTGTCGTAGATGCGATAGCCGGTGGTGAACCGCTCGTTGTGCACCGCCAGGTTCTGATGCATCGCCACCAGGGGCGCCGCGCCCGCAGCGGCGCACTTTTTCAGCTGCTTTTCCAGCCAGGTCCAGGTGCCGTCCTGCACCACGCCGCCGACACAATAGGGAAAGCCCGGCTCATGGAGATAGTACGGCTGGGTGTCCAGCATGAAAAGCCAGACCCCGGCGTTCAGCTTGACCATGTAGCTGAGGCTGGCCTTGTCCCGGCTGTCGGCGGCGGAAAAGCCGCAGTTTTTGTAAATCTCCTCAAACTCCTCCGGCGTGACGAAGTCGGTCGCCGCCTGCTCGCTGCCCAGATAGGTGGCGGCGGCGTAGTTGTTCACGTCGTGGTTGCCGGGCAGAACATACACCGGCACCCCTGCCTCCACCAGTTCGTTCAGCTTCGCCGCCAGCTCCTGGTGGCTGGCCTTCTCGCCGTTGAAGGTCAAGTCGCCGGTCAAAATCAACGCGTCGGGCCCCTCCTGCGCCACTTCGGCCAGAAAGGCGTCGGTGATGGGGCGGATGTAGTCCAGCTGGCGGCCGTCCCCCTCCTCCACCACGCGGGTGAACAGTTCGCCCCCGTCCTCGATGGCCCGGCCCACATAGTGCAGGTCGCTGGCCACCGCCAGGGTCGCCGGGGCGGCGGGGGGCGTCTTGCGCCCGCAGCCGCAAACGGCGGCCGCCGCAAGCAATGCGGCCAGCGCCGCCGCGAGGGCCTTTTTCATGGCTGTCTCCCCTTTCCGTCAAACAGGCCTTTGGGCAGCAGGATGTCCTCTTTGGGCACCTTTTCCCAGGAAAAATCTTTTACCAGCGCCGCCGCCGTCACGGGTTCCGGCTTTTCCAAAAGATGCGCCGCAAAGGCCAGCCGGCCCACCACCTCTTCGGGGGAAAAGCGGCTTTGCAGCGTTTCCAGGCTCACGTCCCCGTCCCGCTTGGAGAGACGCCGCCCGTCCGGGGCCAGCAGCAGGGGCAGGTGGTAGAATTCCGGGGCGGGCAGGCCCAGCAGTTTATAAAGGTAGAGCTGCCGCGGGGTGGACTGCAAAAGGTCGGCCCCCCGCACCACCTGGGTCACCCCCATCCGCGCGTCGTCCACCACCACCGCCAGCTGGTAGGCGAACACCCCGTCCCCCCGGCGCACCACGAAGTCGCCGCAGTCATCGGGCAGGTATTCCCCGTACCGGCCCAGGTGGCCGTCGGTGAAGGCGACGGTCTCCTCCCCCACCCGCAGCCGCCAGGCCGGCGGGCGCAGGGCCGCGCGGCGGCGCACCTCCTCCGCCGGAAGCCCGCGGCAGGCCCCGGAATAGACGGGGGTGCCGTCTGACCGGTGGGGGGCGCTGGCGGCATGCAGCTGGCTGCGGCTGCAAAAACAGGGGTAAACAAGGCCCATCCCCATGAGCGTTTCAAAGTATGTTTCGTAGATCTCCGAGCGCTCGCTCTGGTAGTAGGGGCCGTTGGGCCCGCCGGCGCTGCCGCCTTCGTCCCAAAAAAGGCCCAGCCAGCGCAGGTCGGCCTCCAAAAGGTCCGCGAATTTGCGGGGGCAGCGCGCGGCGTCCAGGTCCTCGATGCGCAGCACCATCCGCCCGCCTTCGTGCCTGGCCGAAAGCCAGGCCAGCAGGCTGCAAAGCAGGTTGCCCAGGTGCATCCGGCCGGAGGGGCTGGGGGCGAAGCGCCCGGTCACGCCCGCCATCAGCCGATGGCCCAGCCGTTTTCCGCCGGGGTCAGTTTGGCCGCGTACCAGGCGGCGCAGGCTTTGTGCAGGGCGGCCACGTCGGAGGCCGCCGCGGTCTCCACGCAGGAGTGCATGGCCAGCTGGGGCAGGCCGATGTCCGCCATGGGCAGGGGCGCCCGGGTGCCCAAGAGGTTGCCCAGGGTGCTGCCGCCGGGCATGTCCGGGCGGTTATAGTAGGTCTGCACCGGCACGCCCGCGCCTTCGCACACCGCCTTGAACAGGGCGGCGGTGAGGCCGGTGGTGGTGTATTTCTGATCGGCGTTGAACTTCAGCACCACGCCGCCCCCCAGCCGCACCGGGAAATCCCCGTCGGAGAGGCCGGCGAAGTTGGGGTGGAGGGCGTGGCCGTTGTCGGCGCTGAGGGCAAGGCTCTTCGTGATGCCCTGTCGGCGCTCATCCTCTGTCTCGCCCATCGCCTCGCTGGCGGCGGCCAGCACGTCGGGCAAAAAGGTGCCCAGCGCCCCCTGCCGGGTGCCGCTGCCCACCTCCTCGCTGTCGAACAGGCACCACGCCGCGCCCTCGCCGGAGGCGGGCGCTTCCAGAAAGCCCTGCAGGGTGGCCCAGGCGCAGGCCAGATCGTCCAGCCGGGGGCAGAGGATGAGCTCGCCCCCCGCGCCCGCCGTGGTGCCCTCCTGGCGGCAGCAGAGCAGGATGTCTGCGCCCAGGATGTCCTTTACGGCGCAGCCCGCCTCGGCGGCCAGCAGCGCCTGGTAGTCCGCCGTCCTGTCGCCGGGGGCGAAGAGGGCCTGCATGTCCGTCTTGGGGTCGTATTTATGGCCGTCGTTGAGGCCCCGGTCCAGGTGGATGGCCGGGTGGGGCATCACCGCCAGGTCCCGGTCGGGGGCGACGAGGCGGCTTTCCACCCCGGCGGCGGTGCGCACCAGCACCCGGCCCGCCAGCCCTAAGGGCCGGTCCATCCAGGAGGCGCGGATCATGCCGCCGTAGCCCTCGGTGAGCAGCATGGTGCAGCCGTTTTTCACCGCCGCGCCCTTCACCCGCCAGGCGGGGCTGTCGGAGTGGGCGGCGGTGATGCGCCAGCCGGCGGCGGGGGCGGCGGGCTGCCGCCACGCGATGAGGCTGGAGCCCTCCCGGGTGGCGTAGTATTTCCCGCCGGGGGCAAGCGCCCAGCTTTCCCGCTCTTCCAGGCGGGCGTAGCCGGCCTTTTCCAGGGCCCCGGCGGCGGTTTTTACCGCGTGCCAGGGGCTGGGGCTGCGGCGGATGAAGTCAAACAGCAGGGTTGAATCGTTCATAGAGTGTAAGCACCTCGTTTTTGGGCGGGGCCCGCCGGATGGGAGAGCCGCATGCCGCGGAGTTTCTTTCATTATACGGCCCGCCCCGTCCGCCGTCAACGGCGGTGCGGGATCACAAACAGGGAGGGTTAAAAATGCAGAAGAAAAAACGTTCCGGCTGGGCGGCCTTTGGGCTGGCGGTGGGCTTTGCCGCAGTGGGGGTGTGTATTTTCCGCCTCATCCGCCATATACTAACGATAGAGTAAACTGCGGAAGAACCGCGCGGGAGGAGGCAGTGGTATGAGACAACTTTGGCTGATGGTCTGCGCCGCCTTTTTGATGCTGGCGGCCTGCACGGTGCCGGGGGCCGCCCCCTCGGCGGGGGCGACGCCCGGGCCTTCCGCCGCGCCGCTGCTCTCCCCCGCCGCCTCGTCGGGGGCCGGTGAGCTGCCCGCGGCCTCCGGGAAGGAGTCCCAGGCGCAGGAGGCGGCGGGCCGGCCCGAGGCCCGGCCGGTGCAGGACCCCGAAGCCCTGACGGCGGCGCTGGAAGGCTGCGTCTCCTTTGGCGAGGGGGAGGCGGGGGTGAGCCTGAAAACGGCCATCGCCGCCGCCGACCTGCTGAACTGGGCCGAGGCCAGCGCCCGGGACAGCTCCATCGACGCCATGACCGCCCATCTGAGCGCATGGCTGGCGGGGCAGGGCGCGGAGCGGCAGGCCCTCTTCTGGGCCAACTGGCCCGCGGTGGACGAACAGGCCTGGGCGATGGTGCGGGACCTGCCCGGCCAGCTGCCCCTGCTGGCGGACGCGGGCGACCCCCAACGCTATGACCGCTACACCCCCGCCTGCTACGAGCGCCTGCACTGCGCGGTGGAAAAATATCTGGAAACAGACTGAACAAATGCCCCGGAAGGGAATCCCTTCCGGGGCATTTTATACCATTAGTAATTTATCCCATATTTATACCAAATATCACACCTTCACCAGCTCATACTCCCGGGTGCCCAGGCCGATCTTCTCGCCGTGCTCCAGGGCGGACTGCCAGTGGGTGACGGGGGCGCTGTCGGTGAAGTGGTCGCCGCAGGCGCAGAAGCCGGGGGCGGCCAGGTTGTCCGCCAGCTGGCTGCCGGCCAGCACCGGCATGTTGTTGCAGGCGTCGGCGCAGGCCTGGTCCAACGCCACCGGGTCGAAGGAGGCGAACATGCCCACATCCGGGATGATGGGCGCGTCGTTCTCCGAATGGCAGTCGCAGTTGGGGGAAACGTCCATCACCAGGTTGATGTGGAAGCTGGGCCGCCCGTCCACCACCGCCTTGGCGTACTCGGCGATGCGGCAGTTCAGCAGCTTGCTGGCCGCGTCGGAGGGGCAGGAGATGGCGTCGAAGTTGCAGCGGCCCAGGCAGCGCCCGCAGCCCACGCACCTGCCCTGGTCGATGGAGGCCCTGTTCGCCCCGTCAAAGGAGATGGCCCCCTGGGCGCAGTCCTTTTCGCAGGCGTGGCACCCGCGGCACAGCCCCTTGTCCACCTGGGGCTTGCCGGAGGAATGCTGTTCCATCTTGCCCGCGCGGCTGCCGCTGCCCATGCCAAGGTTTTTGATGGCGCCGCCGAAGCCGGTGGCCTCGTGCCCCTTGAAGTGGTTGAGGCTGATGATGACGTCCGCGTCCATGATGGCCCGGCCGATCTTGGCCTCTTTGACATACTCGCCGCCCGCCACCGGCACCAGCGCCTCGTCGGTGCCCTTGAGGCCGTCGGCGATGATGACCTGGCAGCCGGTGGAGAAGGGGGTGAACCCGTTCTCATAGGCCGCTTCGATGTGCTCCAGCGCGTGCTTGCGCCGCCCCACATAGAGGGTGTTGCAGTCGGTCAAAAAGGGCCGGCCGCCCTGGGCCTTGACGACGTCCGCCAGGGCCTTGGCGTAGTTGGGCCGCAGGTAGGAAAGGTTGCCCGGCTCGCCGAAATGGATCTTGATGGCCACGAATTTGTCCTGCATCTCGATGGTGTCCAGCCCCGCGGCGCGCACCAGCCGCTGCAATTTTTGCAGCAGGTTCAGGCCGGGCTTTGCCCGCAGATCGCTGTAATAAACTTTTGCCTTTTCCATCTTGTTTTACACTCCTTACTCCTGTGCTCAATCTGCTAACATTTCATGGGGAAATCTCTTTTCAAATATCCCAGTCTATGAAATCTTCATGGTTCAATACAAAGTGCTGATACAGGCACTTCAAATTTTCCTGTTCATCCCGTGAGAGCTTCGCTCCGTTTTCATACCGCAAAGTGTCGGCATACAGGATAAAACCATCCACTTTTCCTGATGAAGCCCGAAACTCACCGTTTCCAATGATGGCAGCATCGCCACATACAAATGTAACCGAAGAAGAAGTGGTATGAATTTTTATAATTGCTTCAATCATCTGGTACTATCACCTCTCATCTCCAGGCGAACCCATTCTCCACCCGGAGGTCTGCACCCGGATCACAGGACGGAAAAAGTCAAAGTCATTTGCCAAAATCCATTCTGGACTGGCTTTGCACAGCAAAATTCCTCCTCACGATTCTCCGAAATGCTCCAGATATAACTCTCGCACGGAATAAGTGAAGAGGATCTGGAGAAAGTATCTACCTTCATCGACTGGATCAAGAAATAGATTTGTAAAATTTGTTTCTTTTTGATTTTTTATTTGCAGACTTACACCAAAAATCAAAATCCCAGAAAGGCGGCCGCCAGCACCACCGCGCCCAGGGCAATGCGGTACCAGCCGAACACCTTGAAATCGTGCTTTTGCACAAAGCTGACCAGAAAACGGATGGCCGCCACGCTCACCGCAAAGGCCACCGCGCAGCCCAGCGCCAGCGCCGCAACTTCGCCGCCGGTGAAGGCGCCGCCGTCCGCCACAAATTTCACCAGCTTCAGGCCGCTGGCCCCGGCCATCACCGGGATGGCCAGAAAGAAGGTGAACTCCGCCGCCACCGGGCGGGCAAGGCCCAGCAGCAGGCCGCCCACGATGGTGGCGCCGCTGCGGGAGGTGCCGGGGATCATGGCCAGCACCTGCCAGCAGCCGATGATGAGGGCGTGGCGGAAGGTCAGCTGGTCCATCCTGCGCACCGTGGGCCGGCGGCGGCGGTTCTCGATGAGGATGAAGAACACGCCGTAGAGAATGAGCATGGCCGCAACGGTGATATAATTATAAAGGTGGGCGTCCAGCCAGTCGTCCAGCAGCAGGCCCAGCACCATGGCCGGCAGGGTGGCCACAAAAATTTTGAACCACAGCTGCCACACCGCCGGGCGCTGGTATTTGTGGCGCGCATCGGTGGTGAAGGGCCACAGCCGCGGGAAATACAGCACCACCACCGCCAGGATGGCCCCCAGTTGGATGACCACCCGGAACATGCTCATGAATTCTTCCGAATAGGGCAGCGCCAGCAGCTTCTCCGCCAGGATGAGGTGGCCGGTGCTGCTGATGGGCAACCACTCGGTGACGCCCTCGATGACGCCGTACAAAATGACCTTGAGATATTCCATCGGTTCTCTCCTTTTGCGCTGCGGGGCCGGGGGCCCTTGTCTGTTTTGTATTATACCACAGCGCGCCGGCGAAAGGGTAGCATCGCGCATCAAAAAGCCGGCCGCCGGGCCTGCATGGGCCGGACGGCGAAGCGCCGCACATAAAATATATAACAGCTGTTTGGCGGCTATTATACCACACTTTGCCCCAAAACAGAACCCGCCGCCCCTTCCCCTTTCTTTTCGGGGCGCAATCAAGTATAATCAGGTATGATCGGGGCAGAGTTCCCTCTGCCGCTGTTTGGGAAGGAGGCGACGGGCCGGTGATGCGTTTCAGGCTGGACAAAAAAGGCGTTGCGGTGGTCTGCCTGTGGGCCCTGGCCCCGGGCGCTGCCGCCGCCCCCTTCATCTTCTGGCAGAGCACCGGCGCGGGGCTTGCGTTCGCCGCCTTCTGGCTGGGGCTGTGCCTCGGCTGGCTGCCCGCCCGCTGCGCCAGCTTCGAGGGCAGCGTCACCCTGGGCGAAGTGCGGCTGAGCTGCGGCCTTCTGTTCAAGACCAGCCGCCGCCTGCCCACCCGCTGGGTCAGCGCCTCGGCCCGGTTCTCCACCCCCCTTTTGCGCCTGTGCCGCTGCTGCGTGCTGGTGCTGGCCACCAGCGGCGCGCTGGTGGTGCTGCCCGGCATCTCCGATGCCAGCGCCGACGGCCTGCTTTCCTACCTGCAAGGAGGCTGACATGGAGGACATCCGCCTCAAAGGACATTTCCATATCGTATATATTTTAAAAATTATACGTTATGGCTTGATTTTGTGCCTGGTGCCGATGATACAGGCTCTGCTGAACTTCGATCTGGAAAGCCTCTACCGGGCGCTGCGGCAGGACGCGGCCATCCTCATCGCCATGGCGGCGCTGGGGGCGGTGCTGTGGCGGCGGGTGGGCTTTGCCCTCACCGGCAGGGCGCTGGTGCTGGACATGGGCATCCTGGTGCGCCGCCGGGTCAGCTTCGCCCGCCGGGACATCGCGGTGCTGGAGCAGGACCGGCCCCTGTGGCTGCGCCTTGCGGGGGGCAGCCGGGTGACGGTGTACATGGCGCGGGGCCGCGGGCGGAACAGGGCCACCTTCTATCTGCCCCGGCGGCAGGCGGCGGCCCTGGCGGAAGCGCTGCTGCCGGTGGATTCCGAGGCGGTGCTCTTCGCCCCCACCCGGGCCGAGCGGGTGCGGCTGACCATGCTCAGCGCCAACATCGCCGCCACGGCGGCCCTGGTGCTGGTGAGCCTGCGGCAGACCCGGCGCATCCTGGGCGCGGGGCTGGAGCAGAAGCTGAACGACCTTGCCCTGGGGCAGCTGGCGCAGGTGGAAAAGCTGCTGGAGCTGGTTCTGCCCGCCGGCGCGGCATGGCTGGTCACGCTGGTGTTCGCTTTGTGGGGGGTGGCGCTGTTCGCCTCGCTCTTGTCCACCTCCGGGTTCAAGGTGTGCCGCAGCGGCGGGGTCATCCTGGCCAAGGGCGGCCGCGTGAACCACAGCGAGCGGCGCATCGCCGCCTCCGCCGTCAGCGCCTGTGATGTGCGGCTGACCCCCGCGGGGCGGCTGCTGGGCCGCCGGGCGGTGTATCTGAGCGCCGGCAGCTACCGGGGGGGCGACATCCCGGTGCTGGTGTACAAGCGGGGGGCGGAGGCGCTGGTGCAGGCGCTGGTGCCCCAGTTCGCGCCCCCGCCCTACTCGCCGGAAGTGCTGGCCGGGCGCAGCCTGCCGCTGTTTCTCTGGAAGGGCGGCGCGGCCTTCGCCTTTTTCGGCGCGCTGATGGGGGTGAGCCTCTGGAAGATGCCCCGGCTCACGCCGCTGCTGGCGCTGCCGCTGCTGCTCTGCCTGGGGCTTTTGCTGGCGGGGCTGGAGGCCTGGGTCACCGAGGGCGTCTGGCAGACCCCCGGCGGCACGCTGGCCGTTCAATACACCCGGGGCTACACCCGGCACACGGTCTATCTGCTCACGGCGGATCTTTCCCTCACCTGCCGCCAGACCCCCTTTTCGGAGTCGGTGGGCCGGTGCGACCTCATCGCCTGCCTGCCCTGCCGCGCTCGGGTGAAGGCGCGGGCGGTGAAATACGCCCGGGCGGTGCGGCTGAAACTTGTACCCTGAAGAAGGAAGGAAGTCAAAACCATGCGTTACGATACTGTTGTGTTCGATCTGGACGGCACCCTGCTGAACACCCTGCAGGACCTGGCGGACGCGGCCAACTACGTCTGCCGCGCCAACGGCTGGCCGGAGCACACCCTGGACGAATACCGCTATTTTGTGGGCAACGGCATCCCGAAGCTGTGCCGGCGCTTCGCGCCCGAAACGGCCCGGGACGAGGCCAGCCAGAAAGAGGTGCTGGCGGCGTTCAGCGCCCGCTACGCCGCCCACAAGGAGGATACCACCGCCCCCTACCCGGGCATCGAAGAAATGCTGGACGCCCTTTCGGCGGCGGGGGTGCGCTGCGGGGTGCTCACCAACAAGGAGCATACCCTGGCCCGGGGGGTGATGGAGCACTACTTCCCCGGCCGGTTTGAATTCGTGCAGGGGGCGGTGCCCGGCGTGCCCGCCAAGCCCGACCCCACGGCCCTGCACCATCTGCTGGCGCAGATGGGCGCGGACGAAAGCCGCACCCTCTTCGTGGGGGACAGCGACGTGGACATCCACACCGCCCACAACGCGGGCCTGCCCGGCGCGGGGGTGCTGTGGGGCTTCCGCACAAAGGAGGAACTGACGGCGGCGGGGGCCGAGGCCCTGGCCGCCACCCCCGCCGACCTCGTCCGCTGCATCCTGGGCGGGGCGGAGGGCGTACATACCCCGGGAGGCGCGGGCCGCGGCCTGCGGCGGCGAAGGATGAGCGGCCTTTTGCTGGAAAGCCCGGTGGGCCCCCTCTGGCTCACGGCCCAGGGCGGCGCCCTCACCGGGTGCTGGTTCGTGAACGGGCGCTTTGCCCCTGAGCTGCCCGGCCAGCCGCCCCGCAAAACGGGCGACCCGGTGCTGGCCGAGGCCGAGCGCTGGCTGAAGGTCTATTTTTCCGGCCGGGACCCCGGCCCCACCCCGCCCCTGGCGGCGGAGGGCACCCCCTTTCAGCGCCAGGTGTGGCGGCGGCTGGCACAGGTGCCCTGGGGCACGGCCACCAGCTACGGCGCGCTGGCCGCAGACATCGCGGCGGAAAAGGGCATCCCGAAGATGAGCGCCCGGGCGGTGGGCGGCGCGGTGGGGCGCAACCCCATCTCCCTCTTTTTGCCCTGCCACCGGGTACTGGGCGCCGGCGGCCGCCTCACCGGCTACGGCGGCGGGCTGGAGAACAAGATCTATCTTTTGAAGCTGGAGGGCATCCCCTTCCGTCCCTGATTTATACGCAAGGAACATTTTGTTGTTTCTATACCTATAGGAAATATCATCGCACAAGGAGGAAACGCCATGGAATGGACCGACGGCAAGCCCCGCTGCCGCTGGGCGAACCCGAAGAACCCGGCCTACATCGCCTACCACGACGGCGAGTGGGGCGTGCCTTTGCACGACGACCGGGCGCTGTTCGAGCTGCTGATTTTGGAGACCTTTCAGGCGGGGCTTTCCTGGGAGTGCGTGCTGAACAAGCGCCCCGCTTTCCGGCAGGCCTTCGAGGGGTTTTATCCCGAGCGGGTGGCGGCCTTCGGGCCGGAAAAGCGGGAAGAGCTGGCCCAAAACGCCGCCATCATCCGCAACCGGCGCAAGATCGCGGCGGCGGTGAAAAACGCGGCGGTGTTTCTGGACATTCAAAGGGAGTGGGGCAGCTTCGACGCCTGGCTCTGGCACTGGACGCAGGGCGAGCCTCTCATCGAATGCGGCCCCGCCTCCTCGCCCCTCTCGGATGAGATCTCCAGGGACCTCAAGCGCCGGGGCATGTCCTTCGTGGGCACCACGGTGGTCTACGCCTACCTGCAGGCGGCGGGGGTCATCAACGCCCACGAGCCGGGGTGTTTTCTGGCGCCGTGAAGGGCCGCGCTCCAATTTTCGTTGACGCGCTCCGCCCCGGTGTGATATAATTAAGCGTAGGCCCCCTTCGGGGACGAAACATCAGAATACTGGAAATGGCACATTGATCCAGCGGGATCAGTGTGCCATTTTTTCATTTTTCGTCCAACGAAAGGAGACGCCTATGAACCGAATGATCGAATACGACGGCATTCCCTGCGCGGTGTACACCACCGAAAAGACCACGGTCGCCCCCGGCGGACCGGACCTCCCCTCCGACACGGTCGTCTACGCCGCCTGGCGGTGGCTGGCCCGCTGCCGGGAGCTCCATCATCCCCTCACCGCCCTGTGCTTCGCCTTCCGGCGGGAACTGGTGCGGGGCAGTTCCTTCCAGATGGAAGTGAGCCTGCCCGCCCGGGCCGCCGCCCTCCCCTCCAAAGACCGGCTGCATCTGCTGCTGGTCCTCTCCTGCGACGGCGTGTGGCTCAAGCAGGTGGTCTTCTCCCCCCGCACGGTGCTGGCCGGCCTGCCCGGCCACGTGCGGCGGGTGGTGTTCCACTGAGGCGGACAAAAAGAGTTCCGGGCAAAAGCCCGGAACTCTCCGCACCGCCCTGCCGCCTTCCCCCCTTCGGGCGCGGCCCGGTCACAGAGCCGGCCTATTGATACCGGGAGCAATGTGTGGTACAGTGAAGACAGTTCAAACGTTTTGCAGACCGGGAAGGAGCGCGCCATGCGGCAGATCGTCATACGAAAAGACCCTGTCCCCGCCTTGAATTCCCGCGTTTCCCTCATGGGCTGTGGGTCCTCCATCCATATCTCCTGCCCCGAAACGGCGGACGCGCTGCTCAAGGACGCGGTGAACGAGACCGTTCCCCTCGCCGCCCTCCTTGAGGAATTCCGCCGCTTCACCGCGGGGCAGCCCTCCGCACTCTTCGCCAGAATGTATCAGCTCAGCGAGACAAGCGGGCTGGTCATCGACCAGAACATCTATCTCTATCACTGCGACGTCTGCCCCGTGTGGGTGGATGCGGAAGAGGCCCGCTGGGCATACATGGGCGGCAAAAAATATCTGGGCGACTCCTGGTGGTTCGACGACGACGAAATTTTGAAGGACGTCCGGGAAATGAACGTCATCGCCTTTTTGGAAAAGTACAAAGGCTGCTGAGCGCCCTGGGGACAGCCCCGTCCGAAAAAAGCGCACGGCCTGTGGCGGAGAGGAACCGGCGGGCGGCCGGCTCCGCGCTTTTTGCGGGCATTCCGCCCTGCCTGCGGTGCTTCGTCTGCGGGAAGAAGGGCCGCGTGGGGCGGGTGGTGTTTCACTGAACAGGAAAAAAGCTCCGGGCAAATGCCCGGAGCTTTTCCTTCATCACAGCCCTGCGAGCCGCCTCACTTTGTGAGCTTGCGGCCCATGAACCGGGGATTGACGTACAGCACATAGACGCAGGCGGCGGCGATCATCAGCACGGCGCCCACGAGGCCCAGCCCGAAACGGAGGGTCAAAAAGGCGACGCAAAGCTGCGCGCAGCAATAGCCCAGCTCGATGCGCGTGTTTCTTCTGCGCCGGGCCATGTCCGCTTCCCAGCGGTGGTTGGAAGCCATCCAAACCGAGCTGCACAGAAGCAGCACAAGGGAGACCGCCAGCTCTCCCCGGTAGAGCGCTTCGTTTTCCAAACCGGGCTGCTGGAGCTGCCATATCACCGAGGTGCTGTTGAACAGAAACGCCACCTGCGCGGTGATGGCCATTTTTATCAGGTTGGCCCGGAGGATGAGGTTGGGTTTTTTGGGGGCCGGGGAGTTTTGCGCGCCCGTCTCTCCCCCATCGTTTTTGCCCGCGCCCACAAGCTCCGCCAGACTTGTTTCAAACACCTCCGCCAGCCGGACGAGGTTTTCTGCGGTCGGCTCCGACTGGCCCGTTTCCCATTTTGACACGGCCTGCCGGCTCACGCCGATCTGCTCCGCCACATATTCCTGAGACAGTTTCAGTTTTTCCCGCCTGTCTTTGATGCGTTCACCCAAGGTCACTGCCACCACCTCCGTGTGGTCTTTATTGTAGCGGAAAATCCCTTTGAAGTCGACCAACTGTATGTCAACCGGCGGTTGCGGCAGCGCTTTTTCCCTTTGGAAAAGGGAAAGCCGGGCCGCCGCCCATTCTCTTTTTTCACAGCATCTTCTTGCGGGCGACGAGCCGTTCAAATTCTTTTTCCAGTTCCTCTTTGTCCGTCCGGCGCTCCGCGACGGACAGCAGCGAGATGACCTCCGCCAACCGCAGTTCCAGAAGGGCTTTCTCCGTTTCCTTTTCCTGCCGGGGCTTCCTCTGCTCTTTCTCCCAGGCGGCAAGGTTTCCTTCAAAGGGAAGGAGCTTTCTGTCCGCGATGCGCAGGGTGCGGGTGGCGCATCCATCGGAAAACGCGCGGTCATGGGAAACGAACAGGACCGTTCCCTCATAGTCCTTCAGCATTTTCTGCAGGGCCTCGACGGCGGGCATGTCCAGGAAGTTGGTCGGCTCGTCCAGCAGGAGCAGGTTCGCCGGTGAGCCAAACAGCTTTGCAAAGGCCAGTTTCACCCGTTCCCCGCCGCTCAGGTCTCCCGCTTTTTTGAACACGTCCTCCCGGCGGATCAAAAGCCGCGCCAGTATGCCCCGCATGGTGTTTTCGCTCTGGACCGACGTCTCCATGACGTTTTCCAAAACCGTTTTGTTCAAGTCCAGGGTCTCCAGCCCCTGCCGGAAATACCCGATCTTTGCCTTGGGGACCAATCGGATGCCCGGCGCGCCGGACCAGATCAGTTCCATGAGGGTGGTTTTTCCTGCCCCGTTTGGCCCCACCAATGCGGTTTTGCTCCCTCTTGGCAGAGAGAAGGCGGCGTCTTCAAAGATAAGGTCCTTCCCATAGCCGAACGTAATGTGTTCGCCCACCGCGACCTGCCGGTTGGCGGGTGGATCCGTCAGCGAAAAATCCATCCGCACCGGGGCCGTTTCCTGCGGCTTCTCCTTTGCTTCCAGCTGCCCCAGGCGGGTGAGGATCGTTTTTCGGGCGCTCTCCAGCTTCTCCGCCCGCTCGGCTGCCTCCCGCTTGTGAAGGCGGGCCTCTGAATTCCCCATGCGCCGGGGCGCTTTTCGGACGCTTTTGCCGGCCTGGCTCTGCCGGCGGGCCGCCTTCTCCAATCGCGCTTTTTCCGCCTGGTATTGCCGGTACTCAAATTCCTGCCGCACGGCGGCCTGCTCTCTTTGTTTTTGGTAGGCAGTGAAACCGCCCGCATAAAAATGGAGCCGCCCGTCCTTTATCTCGATGATGCCGGTGCACAGGCGGTCCAGAACGGCCCGGTCATGGCTGACGAGCAGCAGGGTCGGGCACTGCTCCAGCATCCGGCAGCAGAGCTCCACCCCGTCGGCATCCAGGTTGGCGGTAGGTTCATCGGCAAAGATCAAAACAGCATCGCTGCCCATGGCCGCCAGACCCAGGCGGGTCATCTCGCCGCCGCTCAGGCGCTCGCGGCACAGCTTTCCCGAAAGCCCGAATTCACTGCATTTTTGCGGGTCCGCCCGTTCTGCCCGTTGCCGGAACTGCCTGAAATAGCTCACCGGCGCCTTGCGGGCCACGCTCCCCTCGTCCGGGGCCAGTTCCCCGGCCAGGATGTTCAAAAGCGTGGTCTTGCCCGCCCCGTTGCTCCCGACGATGCCGATGCGGTCCCCTTCGTGCACGGTCAGCGTTTCAAACTCCAGGATCTTCCGTTCGCCGAAGGAATGGACAATATGGTTTGCGGATAACAGAATTTTCGACACAAGAACACCTCCCTGCCCTTGCAGAAGGCGCCGGGTGGGCGGGGTCTGGGCGCAAAAAGGCCCGGAAACACACGATGCCGCATATTTCCAGGCTGCTCCGCAAAATGGAAAGGCCCGGCAGCATCCGCCCGCTCCCAGCACAAACAAGGGGTCTAACCCCCACTGCTTTAAAAACATGTTTGTGTGAAGTTTTCAGCGAATGCGCATTCCGGCCGTACCCTTCCCTTTCTTCTTTTTTCATTTCGATCATAGCACAGCCGCCGGTTTTTGGCAAGCGCTTTTGCATGGGGCAGGCCGGCGGCGATGGAAGGGGCCGTCGGGGTGAGAAGCGCTCTGTTTTTTAAAACGGTCTTCCGTATTTGATTTGCTTGTAATGGACCAGATCATACGGATAGTACGGCGTTCGTTCCATGCCCGCATCATCTATATTTAATATTTTTGCAACAGCCCCGGCTTCAAAACTCCAATACCCATAATATATCTTCCGGCTGCTTTTATGCGCTTCATAACACCCGCAGTCTTCCCTGTACCAGCAGGACAAGTATTTCTGCAAAGATTCTCTTCCATTATGAGCCAGCACCGCCTTCTGCAGCAAAGAAAAATCTGCCGGAAAGAGCAGGCCGCCGCCTTTGTTTTCCATTTCACTTCCTGTCCATGCGCACAACAGAAAACGCAAAAGCCAATCGTCAACCTTTGCTTTTTTCAGCATGGCGTTCATCGCTTTTGCCAAAACGGGATCTCCCCCAAACAAAACTCCCAGCGAAATCATTTTCAGGTTTTTATTATAGTGATCCGGTTCCCACACCCCTTCCCAGCTTTTCAATAATTCTGCATATTCGCCTTCCAATGCCGAAAGTTCATCCCCTCTGGAATATCTGGCTGTCAATATTCCCAACTTCAAATCATGTATTTTTGTTTTTACCGGCAGCTGCCTCTCCGGTTTTACTTCACCATTTGCCAGCTTATCAGAGAATCTGGTTATCCTCGCCTGCTCCTCCTGCAAAAATTCATTAAAATATTCCAAACCTTTTATCTGATCTCTCATTTACGGCATCTCCCCGTCAATCCAAATCATTTGTCCCTTCGCCATTTCCTTTTTCGTGTTGTTCCAGTTCCATTATATCGCTTATATCACAATTTGATCCAGTTCGAGGCTGTGTATAATTCCTATGTTGTTTGCAAGAAATCGGCCCGGGTTTACTTTCCCAGGCTGCTTTCTTCTTTTTCATGTCAAACAACAAATCCGGACCCGCCGCCAGCCGGCGCAAGGTTCGGATGCTTTTTTCTCCGCGCCAAGAGCGAAAAGGGAAAGCCGGCAGACGCTTTTGCGTCTGCCGGCTTTCTGGTGACCCGTCCGGGAATCGAACCCGGGTTACCGCCGTGAAAGGGCGATGTCTTGACCGCTTGACCAACGGGCCATATCATACAAGGCTTAGCTACGACAGCAAGCAAAAACATCGTCCACTACTGCGGGCGACCCCCATGTATCGTAGCTAAACCTTGTATCTGGTAGCGGTAACTGGATTCGAACCGGTGACACTTCGGGTATGAACCGAATGCTCTAGCCAACTGAGCTATACCGCCATATTCAGCTACGCCCTTCTGAAAGGCGCTTTTATATTATACTGAATGACAGAGGGCTTGTCAATACTTTTTTGCTGGAAAAAGACGGCGGCGGCGGGATCTCCCCGCCGCCGCCCCGCGCATGCCGTGTTTTTACTTTTCCTGAGGCACAAGCAGCTCTTTGCCGCCCATGTAGGGGCGCAGCACCTCGGGGATCTTCACGGTGCCGTCCGCCTGGAGGTTGTTCTCCAAAAAGGCGATGAGCATCCGGGGAGGCGCCACGCAGGTGTTGTTCAGGGTGTGGGGCAGGTAGTTGCGGCCGTCCTCGCCCTTCACGCGGATCTTCAGCCGGCGGCTCTGGGCCTCGCCCAGGTTGGAGCAGCTGCACACCTCGAAGTACTTCTTCTGGCGGGGGCTCCAGGCCTCGATGTCGCAGCTCTTCACCTTCAGGTCGGCCAAATCGCCGGAGCAGCATTCCAGCTGGCGCACGGGGATGTCCAGGCTGCGGAACAGCTCCACGCTGTAGCGCCACATCCTCTCGTACCAGTCCATGCTCTCCTGGGGCTTACAGAGCACGATCATCTCCTGCTTCTCAAACTGGTGGATGCGGTAAACGCCCCGCTCCTCCAGGCCGTGGGCGCCCTTCTCCTTGCGGAAGCAGGGGCTGTAGCTGGTGAGGGTGAGAGGGAGCTTTTCCTCGGGGATGATCTGGTCCACAAAGCGGCCGATCATGGTGTGCTCGCTGGTGCCGATGAGGTAGAGGTCCTCGCCCTCGATCTTGTACATCATGGCGTCCATCTCGGGGAAGCTCATCACCCCCTGCACCACCGCGCCGTGCATCATGAAGGGCGGGATGACGTAGGTGAAGCCCTTGCCGATCATGAAGTTGCGGGCGTAGGCCAGCACCGCCTCGTGCAGGCGGGCGATGTCGCCCAGCAGGTAATAAAAGCCGTTGCCGGCCACGCGGCGGGCGCTGTCCAGATCGATGCCGCCGAAGCTCTCCATGATCTCGGTGTGGTAGGGGATGTCAAACGCCGGCACCACGGGCTCGCCGAAGCGCTGCACTTCCACGTTGCAGCTGTCGTCCGGGCCGATGGGCACGGAGGGGTCGATCATGTTGGGGATGACCAGCATGATGTCGCGGATCTCGCCCTCCAGCTTCTCCTCCTCGGCCTCCAGCTGGGCCAGGCGCTGGGCCTGGGCGGTCACCTTGGCCTTGGCGGCCTCGGCCTCCGCCAGCTTGGAGGGGTCCTTCTTGGCCTGGCCCATCAGCATGCCCACCTGCCTGGACAGGGCGTTGCGCTCGGCACGCAGGGCGTTGGCCTCGGTCATCACAGCGCGGTTTTTGGCGTCCAGCTCAATGACCTTGTCCACCAGAGGCAGCTTGGCCTCCTGGAATTTCTTTTTGATGTTCTCCTTCACTGCGTCGGGATTTTCCCGCACAAATCGAATGTCCAGCATGTCGCTACTCCCCTTTTACTTGTTTTCTTCCTTGTTGTAGCCGCCCAGCAGGTTCGCAAAGGCGGAAAGCTGCTCGTCCGAGTAAAAATGCACCGTCAGGCTGCCCCGGCCGTTTTTGTAGTCCACCTTGACCTCGCTGCCCAGCGCCTCTCTCAGGGCATACTCCACTTCCCCTGCCAGCGCGGGGCGCAGGGGCTGGGGTTTGGGCGGTTTTTGGGGCTTTGCCAGTTTTTTGCACAGGGCTTCGGTCTGGCGCACGTTCAGGCTCTGGCCCACCACCGCTTCGGCGGCCTGGCTTTGCAGCGCCGCCTCCGGCAGGCCCAGCAGCACCTTGGCGTGGCCGGTGGAGAGCTTGCCCTCCTTCAAAAAAGCCAGCACATCCTCCGGCAGGTTCAGAAGGCGCAGGCTGTTGGCCACCGCGCTGCGGCTTTTGCCCAGTTTCTGGGCCGCCTGCTCCTGGGTCAGTTCACACCGGTCCATCAGCTGGCGGTAGCCCATGGCCTCCTCCACCGGGTCCAGGTCCTCCCGCTGGAGGTTCTCGATGAGGGCCAGCTCCATGGCCTCAGCATCGGTGACGTCCTTGATGACCACCGGCACCTCGCTAAGGCCCGCCAGCCGCGCGGCCCGCCAGCGGCGCTCGCCGGCGATGATCTTATAGGCCCCGCCGGCCGCTGCCCGCACCGCGATGGGCTGCAGCAGGCCGTGGCGGGCGATGCTGTCCGCCAGTTCGGCCAGGGCCTGTTCGTCGAAGTCCTTGCGGGGCTGGTCTTTGTCCGGCTCGATCTCCCGCAAAGGCAGGGTGCTCACCGGGCCGCCCACGTCCCGGGCGGCGTCCTCAAACAGGCTTTCCAGCCCGCGGCCGAGGCCTCCCTTTTTCACTGCCATCCTTTCTTCCCCCTTTTTACCGATTGTTGGCAAGGAATTCGGCGGCCATTTCCATGTAGGCTTCGCATCCCTTGCTCACCGGGTCGTAGTAATTGATGGGCATGCCGAAGCTGGGCGCTTCGGAAAGGCGGACGTTCCGGGGCACGGTGGTTTTGTAGACCTTGTCCCCGAAGAACTTTTTCACCTGTTCCACCACCTGCAGGGTGAGGTTCAGCCGGCCGGCGTACATGGTGAACACCACGCCCTCGATTTCAAGATAGTGGTTGTACATCTTGCGCACGGTCTTGAGGGTGCTCATCAGCTCGGACAGGCCCTCCAGGGCGTAAAATTCGCACTGGATGGGGATGAGCACCGAGTCGCAGGCGCACAGGCCGTTGAGGGTGAGCAGGTCCAGGCTGGGCGGGCAGTCGATGAAGATGAAGTCGTAGTTGCCGGCCACCGCCGCCAGCGCCTGCCGCAGGCGGCTCTCACGCCTGGGCAGGTTCACCAGCTCCACCACCGCGCCGGACAGCTGGATGTTGGAGGGGATGATGTCCACCTTGAATTGGGTGGGAAGAATGGCGTCGGCGGCCTTGGCCTCCCCGATGAGCAGCTCGTAGACGCTCGCCTCCACATTTTTCTTGGAGACGCCGAAGCCGCTGGTGGTGTTGCCCTGGGGGTCCAGGTCCACGATGAGGACTTTTTTGTCCTGGGCGGCCACACAGGCCGCCAGATTGACCGCCGTGGTGCTTTTGCCCACGCCGCCCTTTTGGTTCGCAACCGCAATGATCTTGCCCACGTTTGTTCTCCTCTTGTTCTATGTGCTGATGTGCCGGCAGGCGCGCCGGCCCCGAAAAAACGGGCTGTGCTTGTTATTATAGCACAGCCCGGCCTCTTTTGAAACGGGCAATATCTTGTGGTCAGCCAAAAAAAGCCCCAATTTGCGGGGCTGTTTTCTATATATAGTGGCTGTTTCTTGGCAGCGCAGGGCGGGTTTTCTCAAAATGTTCCACGTGGAACATCACTTTTCAGACTTGCGGGCCTGCGAAATGTTCCACGTGGAACATTTCGGGGGTGAGTTCTCCCCTGCCCTGGAGAGGGTTTTGTTTGGGTTGCGCTTTTTCTCCGGGCGGCGCGGGGGTGCGGGCGGTTTTGCGCGAAATGGCCGCGTCTCTGTCCGCCGCCGCACGCGGCGTTTCGGACACGCTGCCCTCACACCGTGCAGCGTGTTCGCTCCGAGGCGCACTACGCGGC
>NZ_CALXHK010000098.1:0-10062 GCF_944388085.1 Candidatus Allofournierella excrementigallinarum
AATGCTCGGTGGTCGTAAAACAGTAATATTTGAATTTCTTGGAACAGGCATGATTTCGGTCATGCCTGTTCCGCTTTTATCAGTTCATCCACGGGAATGTAGCCAACGAGGTCATATTCGATATGTACCTTCTGTTTGCGCTTACCGCTGGACTTGTCGGGTGCCTCCACATAAACCGCCTTTACAAGCTCTCTAGTGATGTGAGAATTTTTCGGATGCCCTCATAAATTTCTTCCTGGTTCTTTTTAATTTCCTCAATATCTGCTTCGTAAATATTGCCGGTGGAATTGACACGCTTGGCAATTTGGTTTTCGCTATTGGAGATGCTTTTCATTCTGAGAGTCAGATCACGAAGCTCAGGCATATCCAATTTTACAACGTACCCGTCAATTACCATTTTGCGGATATAGGCACTCATGTTCTCAATGCCTGCCAACTCCATTTTCTTTTTTATCAGAGCTTGCTCTTTTTCATCTACAAAAAACTTTACCTGTATCGGTCGCTTGCGATTTCTGTTATCTGGCATTGTGCGCTCACCATCCTTTTACAGTTTGATCTGTTCGGGGAATGCTTCTTTTCGCATGATACCCCACATCTTGTCGATATAAGATAGTGTGTAAAAGTTCTCGTAGTAATGATAGTAGAAAGCACCTTTTAGCGTCATTTCATAAGTGCCATCGTGCTCGTTGATGAACCCTAATCGCTTTGCAATCCAAAGTTCGAATCCATACATTTTTCTCAACGGTACACCAAAAAATTTTTCAAAATCTCGTGCATTTACTCTTGTACTATATGCCGTCCAGAACAGCCAGTAAATCATTCGTTGCCGTTTGGTAAAACGAATTGTCAATGATGTGGCGAGGTTGCCGGAACGAACCCTTTCGCAGTAGGACTCCACATCAAAAGTATTGATTTTGAATTGCCCTTTGAATAGGCTTGTAGCAGAACAACCGAATCCGAGAAAGTTATCTCTGGTCATGGATGAGTAGTTTGCATCCAGTTCACTTGAGAAAGTCCAGATAGAATTTCGAGAATATCCTTTGCCCAAACAGTATTGCGTAATGGCATCAAGCAATTCCCGTTTTTCTTTTTTAGGCATTGTCGAAACAGGACTCTCTGTAAAGGTGAAATCAATAAATGGGTATATAGCAATATGATTTGCACCCAATGAAAATGCGGTGTCAATATCAGACTTCAAATCATCATAGGTTTGTTCAGGCAGAGCAAAGATGAAGTCCATGGAAACAGTTTCAAAAGGAACCGCCGCCAAAGCAGACATCATTTCTGCGGTATCAACTTTTTTTCTGCCAAGAATCTTCTGATACTTGTCGCAGAATGATTGAATACCAATGCTGATTTTTGTTACGCCTGCTTTTTTCAATGTTTGCAACACTTCCACATTCACGTTATCGGGATGAAGTTCCAATCCAATTCCCTCGGTGATGATAAAGTGGTCGTTCAACGCATCAACAATATCTTTTATGCGATTAGCGGCAAGGGCAGGTGTTCCTCCACCAAAATATAGGCTGGTTACTTTTTTTCGCCCTGTATGTTGGCTGCCTACAATGTGTATTTCTTTAATCAAAGCATCTATGTACCTATCACATAATTCAGCGGAATACCGCACTTTGCAATAAGGACAAAAGTTGCAGATACTTTTGCAGAAAGGGGTATGAACATAAAGCCCAAGGTTTTCACACTCTGCAAACGGCAATATCTGGTCATATTCATTTTTGAACGTAAATGGCTTCGTTGTTCGTGTAAGCCACATTCTTGTTAAACTGGTAATGAAACTCATATTACTCCTAAATGTACTTCAAGTATGTATGAAGCATTTCAAAGATTATTTTGAGATTGCCTCTGAACAAAAGCGTGTACTCAGCAACAAAAAAGTATCCGCATTGATCGCAAAGACCGGGAACATCTATACAGCGTCCGCAGGTAGACAATTTCCCGTTTTCCATCACTACGCACTGATGACAAGGTGTGGGAAAACGATTTTCAATAAGATATGGAAACGCACTTTTTAGGTTGAATACGGGTGCGCCTTCTTTCATCATTTGAGTTATCGTATCGCAGCACTTGGCTTTTTCCTCTTTAGTCAAAGCTAATTCTTTTGTGTCGGGGTATGGCGTATGGAAATTGAACGATACCGCACGAACATTTTTAGTGTCACGAGCCGTTAAGCATACATCTCGTACATAGTCTTTGTTTATTTGATTGATAGCCATATAGAAGCAAATATTATCTGCGGTAGCATTGCTTATGTTCTTCATGATGGTATCGTAGGTATCACCACGAACTTCATTATGGCGTTGCTTATCTCCGTCCAAGCTCAAAAGAATCAAATCCGCTTCTGGAAGATCAATGGGGAATGTACCATTTGTAACTACATTGACAATGAGGAATCCCATGCTTTTCGCTTCAATGACCAAATCTCTTAGTGTGCGTTCGCCGTCTTTCCAAAGGAATGTTTCACCACCGCAGAAGAACAAAATGCGAACACCCATGTCATATAGTTGCTGCATTTCTTGCCGGATTTGTTCATACGGATGGACGATTGCTGTGATGTTGTTGACAGAACAATGCTTACAATGTAAGTTGCATTTATCTGTAACAATTACAGTTCCGAGGATTGGCGATTTCTTTCTAAACAGAATTGTCTTTACGCCAAAAGTAGCAAAGTGCAAAAAAGATGATAGTTTCATAATTTATCTCCATAGCGTTAATACGGAATATCAAAGTGTGTACACACATTATTGTACATGGTTTTTGCTGTTTTTTCAAGATGCTGTAGAAAATTTACCACGTTAAAGTGTAACATTTTTAAGAACACGCCCCAAGATGACCTTGGGGCGTGTGCGAATCAATCAAGAGATTTGTATTCTGTTACTGCTTTTAGATAGGCTTCGGGGTTGCCGTTGAGTATCAGATCAGCGTATGCAATCGGGTCATTGTAGATAAGATAGTCAAGTTCTGACCGCTGATACATATTGTCAGCCACCTCATTTTCAACTGCAATGGTATCAATGGCAATCATAGTGCCGCCTGAGAACTTCAGCTCCACACAGACCGTATCAAAGTTAAACTCGCAAGATAATAGGCGTTTCATAGTAAAACCTCCATAATTTCAAGAATTTTGAGATAGAAAAAGAACGATGTTAAGTCTTTCGACTCGACATCGTTCTTTTCGTAGTTGTTTTCCAACCCTGTCAGACAGATGCCGCAAAATAGTAATTTTTTAGAATTACTGTCTTACGAGCACCCGTCTAAGCTTCCCGCGCTTTTTTCAGTTTTTCAGCTTGCTCAGGTAGCGGTAGATGGTGGCCTCGCTGGAGCCCAGCTGGGCGGCCACCTCGCTCACCGCGCCTTTCAGATGGAACAGGCCCGCCTGCTGCAGCGCCTCCACGATGCGTATCTTTTCCTCCATGGTCAGCCGGCTGCTGGGCATGCCCGCCCGCCCGGTGACCTCCTCGATGGCTCCCCGCACCACGTCGGGGATGTTGCTCACAAAGATCTCGGTGCTCTGGGGCGCTTCCTCTTCCTCCGCCTGGGGGGCGCAGCTCACCGGCGGCATGCCGCACATGGCCAGGATGTCGTTGGCCGCCTGGATGCCCCGGGACGGGTCGAAGTTGATGCACAGCATGCCGATCACCTGGCCCGCCTCGTCCTTGATGAACATGGTGGAGGAGCGCAGGTTCCCGTTTCGGCGGGAAACGCCCCGGTAGCCAACTTTGTAGTTGTGCTGCTCGTACTCCCTGTCCGCAAGAAAGCGCAGGGCCAGCGCCGTCAGCGGCGCGCCCATGCTGCGCCCGCTGATGTGCCCGTTTACGATGGCCACGATGGCGTTGTTGCCCTCGCTCAGATCGTGCAGCACCACTTCATAGTCGCTGCCCAGCGCCTGGCCCAGGAACTCCACCAGCGTTTTGTACTGTTCCAGAATGATATGCATATACCCGCACGCCCCTCTTTGCATACAAACGGCGGTGCGCCTGTGTGCAAACTGCTTGTTTTTCGATTCTATGTAACACGTTTTCAGTATAACATTCACACACTTAAAATGCAAACACAGATGAAAAAAGCAAGAATCCCTCAGCACAATTAACAAATTATTCATAGATACTTGGGCATTGTGATAATAATAAATTATTACGGTGAGAAATTATTGACATATTTTTTAAAAGTGATAAAATTAAGATACAAAGCCGGGCAAAAGCCGGCGCCGATGGAAAAATGCGCGGCGATCGCCGCGCCGGGGCCGCGGTCCAGGCCGCCGCAGGCTTCGCCGCTCGTGGGCCGAAGAGAGAGAACAGGAGAGCGAGAGTATGGACAAGACGATGTTCTTCCGCATTTTGAACAGCGAGATGGAGCTGGCCACCGGCTGTACCGAGCCGGGCGCCGTCGCCCTCACCGGCGCTTACGCGGGCGCCGAGCTGAACAAGCGGGGCGAGGTGATCCGGCGTATGGAAGTGAACGCCTCCACCAACATTCTGAAGAACGCCATGGCGGCCGGCATCCCCGGCACCAAATACACCGGCATGGGCTATGCCTCGGCCATCGGCGCCTGCGCCGCGGCCCCGGAAAAGCAGCTGGAAGTCATCAACGGCGTGTCTGACGATGTGTACAAGGCTGCCGAGCTTCTGGTGGAGAGCGGCAAGGTGGTCGTGGGCCACGCCGACGTGCCTCAGAAGCTGTACATCGAGGTCATCGCCCATGGCGACACCCACACCGCCCGCGCGGTCATCGCAGACCTGCACACCAACCTGATCGTTCTGGAGGTCGACGGCGAGAGCGTGATGACTGCCACCGGCGGCGCTGCCGGCGGCGCCGACAAGGACGTGGTCACCCCCGAGGAGATCGCCGACTTTCTGACCCTGCGCAAGATCTACGATTTCTGCGACAAGGAACTGGACCCCATGAACGACCCCATCGACATCATCCGCAGCGCGGTGAGCGTGAACAGCGCCATCTGCGAAAAGGGCCTGGAGAAAGAGTACGGCCTGGCCATCGGCCCCGGCCTGCGCCGCAACTGCCGCGACGGCCTCATGACCTGGGACATGGTCACCAACTCCATGATGGTCGCCTCCGCCGGCGCCGACGCCCGCATGGCCGGCGCGCCGTTCTCCGTGGTCGCCAATTCCGGCAGCGGCAACCAGGGCATCACCGCCACCATGCCCACCGTGGCTCTGGCCCGCTGGAAGGGCATCTCCGAAGACAAGATGCTCCGCGCCGTGACCATGAGCAACCTGGTGGCCATCCGCATCAAGTCCAAGTTCGGCCGCCTGAGCGCCCTGTGCGGCGCCACCGTGGCGGGCACCGGCTCCGCCTGCGCCATTACTTACCTGCTGGGCGGCGACTACGATGCCGTCTGCCGCGCGGTGCCCAACATGATCGGCAACGTGGCCGGCATGCTGTGCGACGGCGCCAAGGCCGACTGCGCGCTGAAGATCTCCTCCTGCGTCAACGCCGCCTTCCAGGCCGCTTTCATGGCCCTGCGCGGCGTGCGGGTGCAGAACACCGACGGCATCGTGGAGACCGATCCCGAGCACACCATCGACAACTTTGCCGAACTGGGCAATAAAGGCTCCGGCCCGCTGGACGCGGCCATCCTGCACATGATGCTCAACAAGAAGTAAGGAGAAGGCAGAGAAGGGCATTTTTGCAGAGCTCTGAAAGCGCTGCTTTGAGAGAAGAGGACACAGCAAAAAGGGAAGAGAGGAATTTTGTATGAAGAAGTTACTTACAAGCCTGCCGGCGCGGCTGCTGATGGGCATTATCCTGGGCATTCTGCTCGGCCTTGTGATCCCGGAAGGCGGCTGGGGCGACCCGGTCATGCAGGTCGTGGTCACCGTTAAGTACATTTTGAACCAGCTGATCAACTTCTGCGTGCCGCTGATCATCATCGGCTTCATCGCGCCGTCGATCACCAAGCTGGGCAACAGCGCCACCAAGATGCTGGGCATCGCTTTGATGCTGGCCTACGGCTCCAGCCTGCTGGCCGCCCTCCTGTCCATGGGCGCCGGCTATGGCATCATCCCCAACCTGAACATCGCCAGCTCGATGGACGGCCTGCGTGAGCTGCCCACCGCGGTGTTCCAGCTGGATATCCCCCAGATCATGTCCGTCATGAGCGCTCTGGTGTTCAGCGTGCTGATCGGCCTGGCCGCCGTGTGGACCAAGGCCGGCACCACCACCAAGGTGCTGATCGAGTTCCAGGACATCGTGCTGGACATCGTGACCAAGGTGGTCATCCCCGTCCTGCCGGTGTTCATCACCGCCACCTTCCTGGGCCTCTCCTGGGAGGGCACCATCACCAAGCAGCTGCCCGTGTTCCTGATCGTGATCGTGATCGTCATGATCGGCCACTATCTGTGGATGGCGGTCCTGTACGGTGTGGCCGGCGCCTATTCCGGCAAGAACCCGCTGGAAGTGGTCCGTCACTACGGCCCCGCTTACCTGACCGCCGTGGGCACCATGTCCAGCGCCGCCACCCTGGCTGTGGCCCTGCAGTGCGCCAACAAGAGCAAGGTGCTGCGCAAGGATATGATCCAGTTTGGCATCCCCCTGTTCGCGAACATCCACCTCTGCGGCTCGGTGCTGACGGAAGTGTTCTTCTGCATGACCGTCTCCAAGGTGCTCTACGGCGAACTGCCTGACCTGGGCACCATGATCCTGTTCTGCGTGCTGCTGGGCGTCTTCGCCGTGGGCGCGCCTGGCGTGCCCGGCGGCACCGTCATGGCTTCTCTGGGCATCATCACCGGCGTGCTCGGCTTCGACGACGCCGGCACCGCGATGATGCTGGCCGTCTTCGCCCTGCAGGACAGCTTCGGCACCGCCTGCAACGTCACCGGCGACGGCGCGCTGACTCTGATCCTGACCGGCTATGCCGACAAACATCACATGGAGGAGCAGCACCTGGCGGTCGATCTGTGATCGGCTGCTTGTGCTGAACCGCTGAAAAGCCCTCTCTCTGCCACTCCTTATCATAGACCAGACCCCCGGCCGCAAGGCCGGGGGTCTGGCATTTTTTGTTCGGGAAGATCAGGCGGCGGCACGGTTGCGGGCGCGCCCGGCGGCCTTCAGCGTGCCGTAAAGCAGCGCCGCGTCGATGGGCAGCTTGATGATGTTCTTCACGATCTTCACCGAGCTGAAAATAACAAAGGCCTGGCCGTACATGATGTGCAGCCACAACGGCGTGAGGACAAAGTTGATGACCAGCGTCACCGTGAGGCAGGCGCCCACCGCCAGCAGCGGGCGGGGCCGCCGTTTATAAAACCACAGCCCGTAGATGAAGCCCAGCAGGAACTGGTTGAAGGTGAAGCCGAAGAAAAAGGCGCCGTTGGGCCGCAGGAAATAACTCAAAAGGTCCACCGCCACCCCGGCGGTGCCCGCCACCCACGGGCCGCACAGCGCGGCGCACAGCGCCGTGGCCAGAAAAGCAAAGCCGATCTCCAGCACCGGGCTCACCTCAAAGGTGAAAAGACGGTCGATGATGACCGCCGCGCCGGTCAAAAGCCCCGCCGCCACAAGGCTGCGGGTGCGGCCAAATTCGGCCAGGCTGTCCGCCAGCTGCACTTTCAGGGGAAAACGCATACAAAAAACCTCCTTCAATCGCCGGAGCAGCGCAAGAAACCGTTTTCTTGTGACGCCCCGGCCCAATGCGGTTTGCCGCACAATTGAAAGAGGCCCACGGCCAAGCGATGCAAAAAAGCGCGGAGCGCCCCTCTGCAGACCCGGCCCCGCGCGTTACAGTTATGCAGCAGCGGGATGCAAAGCCGGCACCGCGGGCCGAAAGGCCCTTCGTCCGCCCCGCAACTCCCCGTCGGGCCGGCACTTGACGCGCAGGCTTTTACTCTGCAAGCCCCATTATACAGGCCGGCCCGGCCTTTTACAATCCCCGCCGCCAAAGAAAATTGAATTGTTCACAAAAATGGTGTACACTAATATGTAAAGTTATACAAAGCGTCCCGGACGCACACATCTTTAAAAAGGAGGGAACTCCCTTGAAATTTTCCGAAATGCCCTACACCCGGCCAAACGTGGCCCAAACGGTGGAGCGCTACCGCGAGATGGCCCGGCGGGCCGGCGCGGCGGCCTCCGGCAGTGAACTGGTGGACCTGTTCCGCCTGCACACCCAGCTGGACGACGGCTTCGCCACCGCCTTCCGCCTGGCCCAGATCCGCCACACCCTCGACACCCGCGACCAGTTCTACGACGCGGAGAACGATTTCTTCGACCAGGCGGCCCCCGAAGTGGGCAACGCCCAGCTGGAGTTCTACCGCGCCGTGCTGGCCAGCCCCCACAAAGCGGCCCTGGCCGAAGCATACGCACCCATCCTGCTGGACAAGATGGAGCTGGCGGTGAGCGCCGCCTCCGACGAGGTGCTGGAGCTGATGCAGCAGGAGAACGCCCTGGCCAGCCGCTACCAGAAGATCAAGGCGGGCGCGCAGGTGGAATTTGACGGCAGGACCCTCACCCTGCCGGGCCTGGACCCCTATAAGCAGAGCCTGGACCGGGCGGTGCGCAAGGCCGCCTTTGAGGCCGAGGGCGGCTTTTACGACCGCAACCGGGAAGAGCTGGACGACATCTATTCCAAGATGATCGCCAACCGCAACGCCCAGGCCCGCAAATTGGGCTACGACAGCTACGTGGACCTCTCCTACAAGCGGATGGGCCGCCTGGGCTACGGCCCCAAAGAGGTGGCCAGCTTCCGGGAGCAGGTGGCGAAGTACGTCACCCCGCTGGCCCATGAGTCCATGAAGGCCCAATTCGCCCGCGCCGGCATCGCCGGCGCCAAATTCTACGACACCACCGTCTCCTTTGCCGACGGCAACCCCACCCCCGTGGGCACTGCTGACGAGCTGCTGGCCAAAGCGGTGCAGATGTACACCGAGCTCAGCCCCGAGACCGCCCGCTTCATCCGCTTCATGAACGAGAGCGAGCTGTTCGATCTGGTCAGCCGCCCCGGCAAAGCCACCGGCGGCTACTGCGAGACCATCCCCGCCTACGGCGCGCCCTTCGTGTTCTCCAACTTCAACGGCACCTCCGGCGACGTGGACGTGCTCACCCACGAGGCGGGCCACGCCTTCCAGGCCTGGGTGGCCGCGGGCCAGGGCATGTGCCAGGAACTGGCCAACCCCGGCATGGAGAGCTGCGAGATCCACAGCATGTCCATGGAGTTCCTCACCGCCCCCTGGCACCACCTGTTCTTCGGCGGCGACGAGCGCACCACCGCCAAGTACGCCCTGGCCCACGCCGAGGACGCTTTGACCTTCCTGCCCTACGGCTGCATGGTGGACGAATTCCAGCACATCGTCTACGCCCAGCCCCACCTCACCCCCGACGAGCGGGGCGGCGTTTGGCTGGAGCTGGAACGCAAGTACCGCCCCTGGAACGACTTCGAGACCCTGCCCTTCTACAGCCGGGGCGCGGGCTGGCAGCGTCAGCTGCACATCTACGAGGCCCCCTTCTACTACATCGACTACTGCCTGGCCCAGATGGCGGCGCTGCAGTTCTTCGCCGCTTCCCTCAATGACAGGGACGACGCCTGGCAGCGGTACCTGGCGCTGGTGAAGAAGGGCGGCTCCGACACCTACGCCGGCCTTGTGAGGGCCGCGGGCTTTGCGGTGCCTTTTGAGCCGGGCGCCATCGAGCCGGTGGCAAAGCAGGTGGCCGCCTGGTGCGCCGAAAAAAACCGTGAGCTCGCCTGAACCTTGATGCTCTGCGCCGCCCCGGCCCTAAAAAAGCCGGGGCGGCTTTTCTCTTACGGAATGTATAGAGAAGGGCTTTTTTGGCCATGCTTTTGACGTGCCGAGGGAAAAAGCAAAAAAATGGAAAAAAGGGGTTGACTTTTGGGGTCGAGGCTCGTATAATGTGGACTTGCGCCCCCCGGAAGGCAAGCGGCGGCAGCCGCCCGCCCGGAAGGCCGCCTGAAAAAATATCGCAAAAAGGTGTTGACAAACAGCGCCTGGCGCGATATAATAAACAGGCTGCCTCACGAAAGCGCGGGGCGCAGAGGACCTTGAAAATTGAACAATAAGAAGAACTTGAAGGACCCTTTTT
>NZ_CALXHK010000099.1:0-9729 GCF_944388085.1 Candidatus Allofournierella excrementigallinarum
CGAGACCGGCGATACGGTGTGGACCGGCCCGGACGCCGCCCAGCAGCCCGCCGGGCGGGTGGGCAATCCGCTGGACATCGCCAACATGGTGCTGTTTCTCTGCTCGGAGAAGGCGGGCTTCATCACACCGGCGAAAACATCTGTATCGACGGCGGCATGACCCGCCAGATGATCTACCACAACGACTTCGGCTGGACATATGAGGGAGGGAGCAACGCATGAAAACGGCAATTTGCTATCTTTCCTGCCACCATGGGAATACCCGCAAGGTGGTGGAGGCCATGGCCGAGGCGGGCGGCGCTGACCTCATCGACGTGCGCACCCGCCAGATGGTGCGGCTGGAGGAATACGACCGCGTGGGATTCGCCTCCGGCATTTATGGCTTTGAGATGCACAGGGCGCTGATCGCTTTTGCCCGGCAGTATCTGCCCGCAGGCAAACCGGTATTTTTCGTCTACACCTATGGCGGCGCAAAGGGCAGCGGCACGAAGACGCTGCGCCAGATCGCCCGGGAAAAGGGCTGCCCGGTGCTGGGGGAGTTTTCCTGCAAAGGCTACGACACCTTTGGTCCCTTCAAGCTGGTGGGCGGCCTCGCCAAGGGCCGGCCCAACGGGGAGGATCTGGAAAAGGCGCGGGCGTTTTACCGGGGGCTGCGGACAACGTAATACAAGGAGAAAAGATGGACTGGAAATTCGAGACCACCGGCCCCACCGGGGAGTGCAGAGCGTTTGGCGTGAACATTTTTCAATACCCCTGGCGGGACTGCAACGAAAAAGCCGTTGTGACCGATCCCCACTACGGCGTGGAAAAGGTATTCCGGGTCTATGAAGTGGAGATCGACGGCATCCCTCACCGCTTTGCCGGCGGGGAGTTCTCAAACGGCGTGTTCGGGGTGTATCTGCCGGAGGGGTAAAGGCCATAGGGCACAGATGATTTGCGCAAGCTGGCTGTTGCTGCATCACTTTTACAGTAAAGTCACCCACTACAAAACTGCTGAAACGAGGAGGCTCGCTGAATGGTACCCTTTCCTAAACTTCACGAATTTGCGGTAACCTGGTGTGAGCGATTGGACAGGCCGGATTTTCAATGGTCGGAACTCCGTCCTTCGGATATTACCCCTGAAAGCATCGGCTTTCCCTGCCAAAGCAGCTACGCGGAGCAGTTTCGCGCTGAGTATGGCCCTGCGGCGCAGGACAGCCATACCCTGTCAGCAGTTCTGGATAACGTCGACAACCTTTTTGAGCTTGTGGCAGTCCTGTATGAACGCTGGCAAGAGATCTGGCAATGCCCATCCGGCCATTTTCCGACAGAAGAAGGCCAGGCGTGGTTCCGCCTTGTATTTCAGCGGTTGGCCCTGCTGACTGGCAAAAATCAATATCCGTTTACCGGTTCTCTGCAAAAACTTCGGTTGACTTCGTGCGCCGGCTGCTTTTTCTCCGTCCCTGCCCCTGACAAAGAAGTGAAGCAAACTCTCTCAATTGACTCGAGCGGATCTGTAACGTTCGCGGGATATGCTTATGCGGACTTGAAACATCCTTGCCGGCGTGTTCGCTTTTCTATTGGTGAAGACAAAGTACAGCGCATTTTTGCGGCAGCTGTCCACTACTGCAATGAATGCTTTGATCCCACCGCTATCCTGTTTGACGCCGGCGGATGGGAAATGCGGCTTTCGTCCAAAGAGGGAGGCCAATATCTCTTTTCCGGTTATCTGGGAGGTAAGCCCGGTTCAGCAGAATCTGATTTTTCGGAACTGCTGCGCTCCTGCCTGGGCATGCGCGATTTGTTCGGCACTGATGGGAATTCCCATCCCTACAGCCATCTCAACCGGATCACCCTGCAGTATAAGGAGACGCATGCCGTGCCTCACGTGTGCCGCCGGGAGGACGATATACCCGAATGCGGAGAAGAATCTGCGCGCCTTGTGGTCGACCGCGGCTCCAGGACGATCGAGGCAACTTTCGTGACGAGTGACGGGAGCCGGACTGTCCTGCGCTATGAACACCCTGACTATGTGCCCGATCTGCTCGATGCGGTTTCCGACCCGGTCTTTTTCCGGGTGAATGACACCGCGGCAGATGATGTGGTGGATCCCCAGAGCCTGACCCGCACCTATGAGCTTTTACTGGAACGGGAAGATGGCACCAAAACGACCGTATCCGGCCGCTACGACCGGTTTGGGCTTCCGGAACGGTTTCCTGTGTTTATAAAAAAAGCGGCGCATTATCTCCTGGCTTTTGACAGTTCCCTGTTCTCCCAAAATGTGTACCAACATGTGCCCCGCCGCAAGACCGATCTGATCTACTGCAGCGTAGAGTTTTTGATGGCGGCGGCAAAACCTACTACTACCGCACCGAGGATGATTCTCTGGAAGCAGGGGATGAGGTAGTAGTACCTGCCGGGAAGGACAACCACCCGGCCATTGCGGAAATCGTGGACGTGGAATATTTTTCTCCGGACGATGTCCCCTTCCCGATTGAAAAGACCAAGGTGATCCTTCGCCGTTGCACCGAGGATGATTACAACGAGATAGGTTGAGCGGCCAGCGAAGGGCCGCATACAGAGCTCTTCCCACAGCGTCTCCCTTCCGATACCCGCGCCTGTTATTGGAGCACTCTCATGAACGCTTCGTATTCGGCGTCTTTAAAGCAGCAGAGGTAAACGTTCATCACGGTCTCCTTGTGGGCCTCGAACCAACGGACGATCGTGCGCAGCGCAACCACGGCCGCCTCGTCCAGAGGGTATCCGTACACTCCCGTTGAAATGCCGGGGAAGGCGATACTTCCGCAGCCAATTTGCCGCGCTGCTTCCAGGCTGTTCCAGTAGCAGGCGGAGAGCAGGTCGGCGTCCCTGTTTTTTCCGCTGTAAACCGGCCCCACGGTGTGGATAATGTGATCCACATCCCGGATCGCATACGCACCGGTGATCTTGGCCTCCCCCGTTTCACAGCCGTTCAGCTTCCGGCATTCTTGGAGCAGCTCTTTCCCGGCCGCGCGGTGGATGGCTCCATCCACACCGCCGCCGCCCAGCAGGCTTTTATTGGCCGCGTTCACGATCGCGTCCACATGCAGGTCCAGTACGCTTCCGCGCACAAAGCTGATGTGCGATTTCAGGACATGCTGTTTTACAACTTCAAGGGATTCTTTTGTAAGGATCATCCTCTTGTCCCAAGGGTTGATCACAAGGCCCTGACATTGCGGCCAGCGGTCCAGCGCCTTTACCAGATCCCCAAAGGTTTGGTTGATGACCGACGACGATTCCCCTTTATCCAGCTCTTCCTGGCTGGTAAAGACGGGGATCAGGTAGTTTCCTTCCGGATCCTCCGCTATGTGCCGAAAGCGTATGGGCACCTCCTGGTCACAGGTACAGGTATCCCCCGCTTTCAATTTTTCCGGATCTCCCAACATCCGGGCCAGGATATCCGGCGTCTCGATGGGAACATACACCTGCATGTCATGCCTGATCCCCATCTGCAGTGTGTTGAACACCGGTTCCACCGGGGCATTTTCCCCGCCAAAATACCAATTGAAGATCGCCCGTTCCATAGCGGTTGCGTACCGATCCAGCGCCACTTTGATTCCTCCCTGTTCCTCACATTTTTGCCTCACCGCAAGCCATCACGGTTTGCTTATCCTAAGCATAGCACAGGACCGGTCCCATAGACAGGGCTTTCAAGGGCCTTATTGTCAAAAAGGCAATTGAAAATATTTCACTCATGTTAATCAGCAGCTGTTTTCTCGCATTTGACTGTCAATATATACAGGGAACCCGCAAAGCTTTTTCTGAAACAGCTTTGCGGGCTTTTTGCCGTTTATTCCATGCCTGCCGATGAACACGGAGCATCGTCGGACAATTCCGTATACTCTGCAAAGGCAATATCGTCTTTATTGCTCTGGTAGTTCGGATCGCTCAGAATGGTTTTTTGCAAGGAGACTTTCAACGTATCACAACAGGGCTTGAACGTGAGGAAAGTGATGCCGCCGCCCAGCACACCGCCAACCACCGGAATGGCCTTTTTAAAAAATCCGGCAAATACTTCTTTGGTCATCTTTACGCCGAACCATTTGGAAACGCTTTTCACGATGGGGTAAATGGTGCCCTTTGTCAGTGCCCTGCGCAGCAGTTGCTTCTCAACGCCGGTGCTCAAAGCTTTTGCCACAGACCGAAGCGCATTACTGGCACCCGTCACCCCATACATAACGCCCATACAAAGGATCAGCAGATTCATTGTCTCCGAATCAAAGGTCTGGCCTTTTTCCTCCACATCGATTTGAGGAAATCCGTAAAGATACATCAGTTTTTGCATGGCGCGCAGCAGATAGCCGTAATACTGGGCAATGTCCGCCGGTATGGTGGCCGCCATGGCAACCCCGCCGGGCATTCCCAGTGCTGCAGAGATGCCTGAAACGCAGGCCCGCTCGTATTTGATCACTTCATCGGCAATGCCGTCCACAACTTCCTGCGGCACACCGGCGCGGAGCGGTGTGCTCTCGACCGCACGATCAATGACCTCCTGGGTGCATTTGGTCTGGAACTCTTTGCGCAAGAATTGCTCTCGGTCGATGCGGATTCCCGGCACCTTCAGGCCCATGATGATCACGTCCTCGATGTCGACCTTGCCGTCCCCGTTTTGATCCAGTGTTTCACAAACTGCTTCCTGCGATTTCACAGCGATATCTTTGGTTTTCCCCGCCACAGTTACCGCTGCTTTGCCAACATTGTCAGCCGCGGACGCGGCGGCTTTAGTGATTCCCTGCGCGACATGTTTTACGTCAATCCCTTTTCTTGCTTTCTTGCCTTCCTGCTCATCGTTTTTCACAGAAACTTCCTCCTTTTATTTGACATATGTAAAAGCCGCTGCTGTTTTCCCGCAACAGCTTTTACCGGCCGCAAAACCAAATCCATTATATCTCTTTCAATCAAAGGCCTGCAATAACCACAGGCCTTCGAGCGCAGATGGAGCATATTACCGTCCTGGGCCACTGAAAGAAAGCCCGCCTGAAAGGCGGGCTTTCTTCGTTCCTGGCTGACCTTATCCGTGCGTTGTCACTTTTATCCGTCGATGGTGATCGTGATTACCGGCTCCTCGAGAGTCGTATATCCCTCTTTGATTTCAAATTTCAGCTCGATATCCTGTATATCGGATGTCGACGTGATCTGATTGTCCTCGAGGGAAGATTGCCACAATTGGATCACCAGCGCCGCGGATTCTCCATCTGCCAACTCCTGGTTATAGAAGGAGTAATCTGTCATGAAGCCGTTTACCGAAAGCGAATCGTAAACGTCATCAATCGTGAGTGTCTTTCCGCTGCTGTTCTCCGCTGCCAGAAGCACATACAAATCATCGCTCCAATCAGAGGCATCCTCCTGTACCGCCTTGAACACGATTCGCAGGCCATTGCTGTTATAGACTTCTTTTCCCGCTGCGTCAAAGCCGGCGGATGCGCCAGGGATTGCAATCGTAACCGGCGTCTTCTCCGCGAGCGTCACCCCCTCCTCGTCGGATTGCTCCAGGGACAGGGAAACCGATCCCACTTCGGTGATCCCGTAAGTGCTCCAGAACTCGCCGTCCAGCACCGACGAAAGCTCTACTTCGGCAATACGGCGTTTGCCGGGATTGATGGCGTCGCCTGACCAGGTGGAACCGCTCACCACGAGGCCGTTGATCCTGATGTCCGAGCTGGACACATACACCATGCTGTCCGTGGTGTTTTCCAGTTCCAGCAACAGGGCGGTCTCGCCGTTCTTGTTTCTAAGGACTCCGCTGGAGAGCAGCTTCACCCCGTTTTGCTCATAGACGGCATCCTGCCCGAAGTACACCACTTCATAACCATAGGTATTCATGGCAGCGGAGCTTGCGATGGTCTGCTGATAGTGGTCCGTTCCATAATCATGCGCGTCCGCGGCGGAGGTCCTGAGTGCGCGGGGACCGGTGTAGGTGCTGTTGTAATCGTCATCCGTTATGGTGAAACCGATCTCCAGATCCGCTATCTCATTGATGCCGTAGGGCATCAATGCATCATAGACAAACTCAACGACCTCGTTCGCCTTTTTTCCATTGGATACATCACAGTTCAAATAGCCATCATCGATCATGTAGCCGTTGATAGCGTTGCAGCTGTACCCCAGGGAACCGCTGACGAAGGAAAGGTCTTTCCCGCTGTTGTTTTCAATGGTGAGCGCCAGCTCCGCGGAATAATCCGTATAAGTCAGTCCTGTTGCCGTGATCTTTATGCCGCCCTCATCCACCAACACGGTTTCATCCAGGGCAGCGTTCCTGTTGAACGGTTCCAATGTTGCTTCGGACTGCTCTGCCGCATTCCCATCAGGCGTGCTGCTTGCGGCATCCCCTGTGGCAGCCGGTTGTCTGCCGGTCTCGCTGCCAGGTGCGTCAGCAGAGCTGCAGGCAGCCAGATTTGCCAGAAGCACCATTGCCAGCAGGATAGACAAAAACTTTGTTTTCATATCAAATCCTCCTTTGTATTCGATGGATGGAGTGCGATTTCCCGTGAACCATCGACCATTACAACGCAGCGATGTACTCTTTTGCCTGTTGAATCAGTTCCCGCAGTTGGACATTCTTCGTTTCCAATTCCGCAATTTTTGCCTGGATCGCGGCCTTCCTGACAGGGATATCGGCATCCAAAAGCTCTTTGATCTCCTTCAGGTGAAAGCCCAGCTTCTGGTAAAACCGAATAAGCCGGATGCGTTCCCGCTCCGGCTCGCTGTAGAGCAGATGCCCATATTTGTTTTTCCCTGAAGGGCGTACAAGCCCGATCTTCTCATAGCCTTGCACAGCCCGCCGGGGAATCTTCAGTTCAGCGCACATTTGGCGCAGCGTCTGTTGATCTTCATTTCCTCCTCACCGTAAAACTGCACGCCGCGTGCAGTCAAGGGTTTCGTGAAAATCGCATTCCGCAACAGAGCTTGCAAATTTCGCGAAGGGAGAAAATGACCGTATCAGGCTTGACAAAACAAAAAGAGCACCCGTCTGGCGACGAGTGCTCTTTGCTGTATGGAGTTATATGGATCAGGCAGAGGCAGAATTCCGGGATTCGGCCTGGGAGTTTGTCTCAGACTGCGGAGCGGAATCAGCGCCGTCCAGATAGACCCACTGGATCGTGTAATCCTTTCCAACTGCCTCACCGATATTCTGCACATATTCCTCCAGAAGATCCTGTGCGCGCTGTTGAGCACTGGACAGAAGTGCCGTGTCGGAGGCCGCCGTTTCTTCCAGGTCTGCCTGGGCCTGGGCAAACGCCGCCACCTCATCCTCCGCGCTTATCCTGGCGGAATCTTTGGCGACGATATAGGAATCCTCCGAGAGTTCATTTGAGTCCACCTGGCAGCGAAGCACTTTTGCCTCCGGAATGGTGATGGTGACCAAAGTGTCGTCCACCTCCAGGGCCACCTGGGAAGCGTCGATGCCAAGAGAAACCACGCCGCTGTACTCGATCCAGAAATGCTTGTCCTTCTGCCAGAAAAGTATTCCGGCCGCATCCTCATCTTTGAATTTTGCCACATTGTGATAGTAGCAGTCCATCACCGCCAACTCACAGATCGCTTTCATCTGAGATGTCTCGGGTTCCATCGTGTTTTTATACGCAGAGCCCCCGCAGGCGGCAAGAGAGCCCGCCAGGACCGCACAAGCCAAAAGGCACGCAAGTTTTTTCATAGCGAAACTCCTCCTTTTACGAAATTGACAGACTATATCCGGCGTCGTTCTGCTCCACAAGGGGTGTGATGAGGGCCTTCAACACGTTGCAGGCGTTGTCCTTCGCCAAATCGCATATTGCCGTCTGCTTTTCGCTCTCCTGCTGCGCATCCAGTTCACAGGCTTTGTAGGCTTCCTGCGTCACAGTTGAGTTATTTGCCTTGTCATCGTAAAAGAGGAAATCCATGGACGCAATATCCACATCGACCGCTGAGATTCTCACTTCAGGCAGCTTGATTCGGATCGTCTTTTCCTCGTCATCCGTTTCGATGTCCAGCGCGCCAAAGTCAATACCCGCATACACTTTGGCTTTGTAGGAGACATAGTACTTCACTTCATCCGGGTTTTCCTCATCGCTCACCGTCGCGATGCCATTGTAGACTGCCGTATAGGTAGACAGCTCGTTCACATCCACGATCTCCTGCAAAGCAGAGACCGTGATAATTTCCGGCGGCTGCTTTGCCCGCTGTGCAGCCGGCAAGCCGACGGCAATTGCCACTATCGCGATGGCTGCCACGACGAGCAGTATAGCAACAGGAAGTTTCAATCGCGGTATTTTTACGGATGATGCGTTTTGTCCTTTCATGTATTTCGCTCCTTACACAATTTTGGGAATTTCCTAATGGATAGTACCATTTTTTCACATTTTTCGCAACGGAAAATAAAATTTGCACAGTGCCTGATATTCTTTTACAATGCAACTGCACGCACGGTGCAGTCAAGTGCTGCACAACACAGTGACAAAAAACCTGGCCTAACCGCATATTCCCTGTCAATCTGTAATTTGCTATAATGAATGTAGTTCTTTGATTTTGTGGTCCCTCTGGTATAAAGGAGCCCCCTATGAATATTCGAGAAGACCGCCGGCCGACCCTGGCCTCCTGGCCCAAGCGCATGTATGATTGGAGCGAAGTGCCGCCCGCGTTTCAGCCCGCCCTGACGGACTGGGACGCCGCCGGCATGCCGCCGGGGAACATCACCCTCATCCCCCGCATCCACCAGTACTCGGGCGCGCCGGAATATGTCACCGCCTGGTTTGGCAGCGATGTCTGCATCCAGCGCATGGCCGGCGGGAAGCTGGATGTGTGGCGCATCCGCCCCGGGGATGTGGTTCAGGTGGGATATTCCATCCAGCTGATCAAATGCACTGTTACCGTCTGGCTGAAAGACGGCGGATGCACCGGCTTTTCCTATAACAAGACCAAGGAGGATCAGCTCTACCCCGTCCTCAGCCTGCTGCTGGGCCAGCCTGCCGACCAGCAACCGCCCCAGCGGCATCCCGACTCCCCTGCTTTTGACCGGCTGCGGCAGGAGAGCTACGCCATGTACTACACTTCCCTTTTGGCGTACCGCTTTGGCAGCGAGATCCGGGACCATTTATTTTTGCGGGGCAAAAACCGCAACTTTCTTTATATCCTCCAGCGCCGGCCGGACCCCGAGTGCTTCTGTGCCGTGACAGACGCCGGCCCTGTGTGCATCATCACCGACTTTTACGGCACCCGTATCCTCTATCTGCCGGATGCCGCTCCCTGCACGCTGCAGGTGAAGCCGCTGCCCCACGGCAAGGGCAGCGGGCTGTATCTGCGCACGCCGGCGGAGGGCGAAAGCCTGTACTTTTGTCTCCTGCCCGGGCAGGAGGAAGCGGCGGATGCCTTTACCCGGCGCTGGTTCTCCCAGCCGGAAGAGGGCGCCTCGCGTTGACCACTTTGCCCCCTGCCTCACACCTCGTTTTCCAGCAAAATTGACCACCGTGACCACTATTTGACCACCATGCGTGCAAAAGCCCGCGGAGTCAGTGTTTAAAAGGCTCCGCGGGCTTTTTGTATTGTCGATTCTTTTGTGCACAAGTGACGACAAATGGCTTGAAACCGCCATTTTCTGTTGACCGTCTGGGAACTCCGACCCGACTACTACGATAAACTAGATTATTGTTGACTGAGTTTTCCTTAACCATCATATAATATTTTCGTCAATTCCTTTATGAAAGCCGTTTTTTCATTTTATCATCTATTAAAATA
>NZ_CALXHK010000100.1:0-8883 GCF_944388085.1 Candidatus Allofournierella excrementigallinarum
GACCACACCAAGGGCTTCAAGTTCTCCACCTACGCCACCTGGTGGATCCGGCAGGCCATCACCCGCGCCATTGCCGACCAGGCCCGCACCATCCGCATCCCGGTGCACATGGTGGAGACCATCAACAAGGTCAAGAAGGTGTCCAGCCAGCTGCTGCACCAGAACGGCCACGACCCCACGGCGGACGAGATCAGCCAGGCGCTGGACATGCCGGTGGAGAAGGTGCGCGAGATCATGCGCGTCGCCCAGGAGCCGGTGAGCCTGGAGACCCCCATCGGCGAGGAGGAAGACAGCCATCTCGGTGATTTCATCCCCGACGAGGACGCCCCCGTCCCCGCCGAGGCCGCCAGCCACACCCTGCTGAAGGAGCAGCTGTCCAGCGTGCTGTCCACCCTGACCCCCCGCGAGGAGAAGGTGCTGCGCCTGCGCTTCGGCCTGGAGGACGGCCGCCCCCGCACCCTGGAAGAGGTGGGCCACGAGTTTGAGGTCACCCGCGAGCGCATCCGCCAGATCGAGGCCAAGGCCCTGCGCAAGCTGCGCCACCCCAGCCGCTCCAAAAAACTCAAGGATTTTCTGGACTGAGAATCGATCAATTGGGCCGCGGGCAGTTTCCTGCCCGCGGCTTTTTTCTGCTCGCTTGTAAGAAACAGCCTCTCCCATCCGTAGTAAGGGGCGAAAGCGCTTTCGAAAACAGAGAGGAGGCGGCCAAAACGGACTGCATGAACGAACGGGAGCTGGTGGAGGGCATCGCCCGCAAAGACGAGGCGGCGGCCCGCGCGCTGGTGGAACGATACGGCGGGCTGCTGCGGGCGGTCATCCGCCGCCACGCCCCCGGCCTGGACGAAGAAGATCTGCTGGCGGAGGCGCTGCTGGCTGTCTGGCAAAACATCCACCGCTTTGATAAGCGGGGCAGCTTCAGGAACTGGGCCGCGGCGGTGGCCCGCTACCGGGCCATCGACGCGGTGCGCAAAGCGTCGCGCAGCATGCCCGCCGGCGGCGGAGCCCAGCTGGAAGCGCTGGGCGGCGCCACCCTGGACGAATACCTGACGCTGGAACTGGAAGACCTGTTTCGGGGCCTGCCCGCCGCAGACAGGAACCTTCTTCTGGCCCGCTACTACTACGGAGAGACCGCCGAAGGCCTGGCCGCCCGCCACAACATCACGGTGGGGGCGCTGAACACCCGCCTCACCCGGGCCCGCCAGCGTCTGGCGCGGCAGCTGCAAGAGAGGAGAGAAACGCCATGAAGGATATTTACGACGCGCTGAACCACGTTTCCATGGACCTGAACGAATACGCCCCCGTGCCGCTGGAAGCGGGGGAGAGCGAACGGCAGGTGAACCGCCTGCTGGCCGCGAAAAAGACGGAGCGCCCCGCCCTGCGCGTCCACCGCCGGCGCTGGGCCGTGCTGGCCGCGGCGGCAGCCCTGACCGCCTGCCTGGCGGTGGGCGTGGGCGCGGCCCATTCCTGGAGCGGTGATTTTGCCGCTTTCCTGGGGCTGGGAGAGGAGAACAGCCTGGGCGACATGAGTCTGGGCCTGGCCTTGAGTCAGACCCTGCCGGGAGGCACCGTCACCCTGGAGGGCGTTTTGGGCGATGACTACTGCATTTATGTGCCCTTCACGGTGGAAGCCCCCGAGGGCCAGGTGCTGGACGGCACGCTGGATTACGGCTTCGACAACTGCACCCTGTATTCCGATGCCTCCGACGGCATGGTGCAGCACATGGAGATGCTGCCGGACGACGACCCCACCGACAACAAGCTCCGCTTTGTGATGATGGCTTCCAGCTCCAAGCCTCTGCGGGGCAAAATGGCGGAAGCGACTGTGTGGAACCTGTTCCGCTACCCCACCGACACCAGCCGCCTCCACGATGAGGACGCGGTGGTGCCAGGACGGTTTGAGTTCTCCTTCCGCCTGGACTATGAGGACCGCTCCGTCGTCGTTTGCGACCAGAACACCGATGTGGGCCTGGGCTGGCCCCTGGCCCGGCTGGAACTCTCGCCGGTGTCGGTCTATCTGGAACTGGACGGCCTGCCGGAAAATGAGCCGAACCCTGCCTTTGACGCATCCGTCGTCCTCATCGGCGCCGACGGCAGCCGCCAGGAAATCGTGAGCGACTGGGACCATGAGCAGACGGGAGAAGGCATCCCCGGCCTGAGCTTTTCCCAGGATGAAAAGGCCGTGCGCATGCTCCTCCAGGCCATCGACCCGGCGCAGTATGCCGCGGTGGAGGTGAACGGGGTCTCGTTCCCGCTGGAAAATGCCGCCCGCTGACCCCAGCTTGACATTGACGGCTTAAAACGGCAAAATAAGCGCACACGGCCCCGGGCGTTCAATGCCCGGGGCCTTTTTTTGAGAAATTGGCGAAAATGGCTTGACAGCGCGGTTTCCGGCGGATATACTGTTGTAGTATAGCATAATGGATTAGAACGCCCTTAAACTGCTTTTCCTCACAAAATATTTTTGAAAGTTTGTGAAAACTGCACAAAATACTTTGCCTCAAAAAGCGGGGCAGGGGTGTCATCGGTCCATAAGTATAAGATACAGGATAGGAGTGGACGCTTTTTATGATGAAGGTCAAGCCCGTAACCCTCGGCAAGACCCAGCGTATGAGCTTTTCCCGCATCGATGAGGTCATCGACATGCCCAACCTCATCGAGGTGCAGAAGAACTCGTACAAATGGTTCCTGGACCAGGGCCTGAAAGAGGTCTTTCACGACGTGGCCACCATCGAGGACTTCACCGGCAATCTGGCGCTGGAGTTCATCGACTACCGCCTGGGCGAGCCCAAATACACCATCAAAGAGTGCAAGGAGCGCGACGCCACCTATGCCGCGCCCCTGCGCGTCACCGCGCGTCTGCTGAACAAGGAGACCGGCGAGGTCAAAGAGCAGGAGATCTTCATGGGCGATTTCCCGCTGATGACCGACGCGGGCACCTTTGTCAACAACGGCGCCGAGCGCGTCATCGTCAGCCAGCTGGTGCGCAGCCCCGGCGTCTACTTCGGCGCCAGCTACGACAAGACCGGCAAGCGCCTCTACACCGCCACCATGAACCCCAACCGGGGTGCCTGGCTGGAGTATGAGACCGACTCCAACGACGTGTTCTACGTCCGCATCGACAAAAACCGCAAGCTGCCCGTCACCGTGCTCATCCGCGCGCTGGGCCTTTCTTCCGACGCCCAGATCCGCGAGTACTTCGGCGAGGACGAGCGCATCCTGGCCACTCTGGAGAAAGACACCACCACCAACACCGAGGAAGGCCTGCTGGAGACCTACCGCAAGCTGCGCCCCGGCGAGCCCCCCACGGTGGACAGCGCCCAGACCCATCTGCACAACCTGTTCTTCGACCCCCGCCGCTACGACCTGTCCCGTTTCGGCCGGTACAAGATGAACAAGAAACTGGCTCTGGCCCGCCGCATCGCCGGCTTCACCGCCGCCCGCGACGTGGTGGCGCCCCTCACCGGCGAGCTGCTCATTTCCGCCGGCGAGAAGATCACCCGCGAGGCCGCCGAGGCCGCTGAGGCCGCAGGCGTGAGCGTGGCCTACCTGACCATCGACGACAAGGAAGTCAAGGTCATCACCAACGGCACCGTGGACGCCCAGGGCTTCTTCAGCTTTGACGTTTCCGAGTGCGGCATCAACGAGAAGGTCAGCTTTGCCGAGCTGCGGGCCATCCTGGACGCCGGCCTGGACGAGGCCGGCCAGAGGGAGGCTCTGGAGAAAAACCACGACCGCCTCATCAGCCGCACCGTCACTGTGGACGATATCTTCGCCTCCATCAACTATCTGGGCGGCCTGGATCACGGCGTGGGCGTCACCGACGACATCGACCATCTGGGCAACCGCCGCATCCGCAGCGTGGGCGAGCTGCTGCAGAACCAGTTCCGCATCGGCTTCTCCCGCATGGAGCGGGTCATCCGCGAGCGCATGACCCTCCAGGCCCAGGATGCCGGCGAAGCCACCCCCCAGAGCCTCATCAACATCCGCCCTGTGGTGGCCGCCATCAAGGAGTTTTTCGGCTCCAGCCCCCTGAGCCAGTTCATGGACCAGAACAACCCCCTGGCCGAGCTCACCCACAAGCGCCGCCTGTCCGCCCTGGGCCCCGGCGGCCTGTCCCGCGACCGCGCCGGTTTCGAGGTCCGCGACGTGCACTACAGCCACTATGGACGCATGTGCCCCATCGAGACCCCCGAAGGCCCCAACATCGGCCTGATCAGCTATCTGGCCACCTTCGCCAAGATCAACGAGTACGGCTTCGTGGAGGCCCCCTACCGCAAGGTGGATAAGGCCACCGGCGTCGTCACCGACGAAGTGGTCTACATGACCGCCGACGTGGAGGACGAGTACGTGGTGGCCCAGGCCAACGAGCCTCTGGACGAAGAGCACCGCTTCGCCAATGCCCGCGTCAACGTCCGCCGCCGCGAGGAGATCATGGAGATCGAGCGCGAAAAGGTGGATTACATGGACGTCAGCCCCAAGATGGTGGTTTCCGTGGCTACCGCCATGATCCCCTTCCTGGAAAACGACGACGCCAACCGCGCCCTGATGGGCTCCAACATGCAGCGGCAGGCCGTGCCGCTGATGGTCACCCAGCAGCCCATCGTCGCCACCGGCATGGAGTACAAGGCCGCCTGCGACTCCGGCGTGTGCATCCTGGCCAAGAACGGCGGCGTTGTGGAGCATGTGGACGCCGACAAGATCGTGATCCGCACCTCCAGGACCACCACCGACGAGTACGAGCTCATCAAGTTCATGCGCTCCAACCAGGGCACCTGCATCAACCAGCGGCCCATCGTCTCCAAGGGCGAAGAGGTCAAGGCCGGTCAGGTCATTGCCGACGGCCCCTCCACCAAGAACGGTGAGATCTCCCTGGGCAAGAACGCCCTCATCGGCTTCATGACCTGGGAGGGCTACAACTACGAGGACGCCGTCCTCATCAACGAGAAGATCGTCCGCGAGGACGTCTACACCTCCATCCACATCGAGGAGTACGAGCTGGAAGCCCGCGAGACCAAGCTCGGGCCCGAGGAGATCACCCGCGACATCCCCAACGTGGGCGAGGACGCCCTGAAGGATCTGGACGAGCGCGGCATCATCCGCATCGGCGCCGAGGTCACCGCCGGCGACATCCTGGTGGGCAAGGTCACCCCCAAGGGCGAGACCGAGCTCACCGCCGAGGAGCGCCTGCTGCGCGCCATCTTCGGCGAGAAGGCCCGCGAGGTGCGCGACACCTCCCTGCGCGTGCCGCACGGCGAGTACGGCATCATCGTGGACGTGAAGGTGTTCACCCCCGACAACTGCGACGAGCTGCAGCCCGGCGTGCGCCAGGTGGTGCGCTGCTACATCGCCCAGAAGCGCAAGATCAGCGTGGGCGACAAGATGGCAGGCCGCCACGGCAACAAGGGCGTTGTGTCCCGCATCCTGCCCCAGGAGGATATGCCCTTCCTGGCCGACGGCACCCCGCTGGACATCGTGCTGAACCCCCTGGGCGTTCCCAGCCGTATGAACATCGGCCAGGTGCTGGAGGTCCATCTGGGCTACGCCGCCAAGGCGCTGGGCTGGAAGGTCATGACCCCCGTCTTTGACGGCGCCCACGAGGAGGACATCCGCGAGTGCTTCCGCCTGGCCAAGGAGAACAACAGCGGCGCCAACGTCAAAGAGTACCCCACCAAGCTGGATAAGATCATGAGCCCCACGGGCGGCCATGTGATCGACTTCTCCAAGATCGAGCTGGACGAGGACGGCAAGAGCGTCGTTTACGACGGCCGCACCGGCGAGAAGTTCGACAACCGGGTCACTGTGGGCTACATGTACTATCTCAAGCTCCATCACCTGGTGGACGATAAGATCCACGCCCGCTCCACCGGCCCCTACAGCCTGGTCACCCAGCAGCCTCTGGGCGGCAAGGCCCAGTTCGGCGGCCAGCGCTTCGGCGAGATGGAGGTGTGGGCGCTGGAAGCCTACGGCGCCGCCTACACCCTGCAGGAGATCCTCACCGTCAAGAGCGACGACGTGGTGGGCCGCGTCAAGACCTACGAGGCCATCGTGAAAGGCCAGGACGTGCCCAAGCCCGGCATCCCCGAAAGCTTCCGCGTGCTCATCAAGGAGCTGCAGAGCCTGGGCCTCGATGTGGTGGTGCAGGACTCCAACGGCGACGAGGTGGACCTGAAGCAGAACTTTGACGACGAAGAAGCCGGTTTCGATGTGCGCGACCTGCCCATGGGCGAGGACGTGCTGATGGAAAGCGAACTGAACGACGATTACAGCATCGAGGAAGCGGAGAGCGAGCCCGCCGGGCCCGATGACTTTGACGCCGAGACCGAAGACATCTTTGCAGACGACGACGCCTTCGACGATGCGGGCCTGGGCGACGAGTTCTGATCGCGGCTTTTCCGAGATACCCGTCAACATCGAGACAACAGAAATAAGGAAGGGTTCATTGAATGGAATACAACGATTTCGATTCGATTAAAATCGGCCTGGCTTCTCCCGATCAGATCCGCGCCTGGAGCTACGGCGAGGTCAAAAAGCCCGAGACCATCAACTACCGCACCCTGAAGCCCGAGCGGGACGGCCTGTTCTGCGAGCGCATCTTCGGGCCCACCAAGGACTGGGAGTGCCACTGCGGCAAGTACAAGCGCATCCGCTACAAGGGCAAGATCTGCGACCGCTGCGGCGTGGAGGTCACCAAGGCCAAGGTGCGCCGCGAGCGCATGGGCCACATCGAACTGGCCGCCCCTGTGAGCCACATCTGGTACTTCAAGGGCATCCCCAGCCGCATCGGCCTGATGCTGGACATCAGCCCCCGCCAGCTGGAAAAGGTGCTGTATTTCGCCAGCTACATCGTCATCGACCCCGGCTACACCCCGCTGGAGAAAAAGCAGCTGCTCAGCGAGAAGGAATACCGGGAGATGCGCGAGCGCTATGAGGACGAGTTCCGCGCCGCCATGGGCGCCGAGGCCATCAAGGAGCTGCTGGCCGAGATCGACCTGGACGCGCTGAGCGAGCAGCTTCACGCCGAGCTGGAAGACGCCGGCGGCCAAAAGCGCGTGCGCATCCTCAAGCGGCTGGAAGTGGTGGAGGCGTTCCGCCACTCCGGCAACCGCCCCGAGTGGATGATCTTGGACGTGGTGCCGGTCATCCCGCCGGACATCCGCCCCATGGTCCAGCTGGACGGCGGCCGCTTCGCCACCAGCGATCTGAACGATCTGTACCGCCGGGTCATCAACCGCAACAACCGCCTCAAGCGCCTGCTGGAGCTGGGCGCGCCCGACATCATCGTGCGCAACGAGAAACGCATGCTGCAGGAGGCTGTGGACGCCCTGATCGACAACGGCCGCCGCGGCCGCCCGGTCACCGGCCCCAACAACCGCCCCCTCAAGAGCCTGTCCGACATGCTCAAGGGCAAGCAGGGCCGCTTCCGTCAGAACCTGCTGGGCAAGCGCGTGGACTACTCCGGCCGTTCCGTCATCGTCGTCGGCCCCGAGCTGAAGATGTATCAGTGCGGCCTGCCCAAGGAGATGGCCCTGGAGCTGTTCAAGCCCTTCGTTATGAAGGACCTGGTGCAGAAGGGCCTGGCCAACAACATCAAATCCGCCCGCAAGATGGTGGAGCGCACCCGCCCCGAAGTGTGGGACAGCCTCGAGACCGTCATCAAGGGCCATCCCGTCATGCTGAACCGCGCGCCCACCCTGCACCGCCTGGGCATCCAGGCCTTTGAGCCGGTGCTGGTGGAGGGCCGCGCCATCAAGCTGCACCCCCTGGCCTGCACCGCCTTCAACGCCGACTTCGACGGCGACCAGATGGCCGTGCACCTGCCCCTGTCTGTGGAGGCCCAGCGCGAGGCCAAGCAGCTGATGCTGGCCTCCGGCAACCTGCTCAAGCCCAGCGACGGCGCCCCCGTCACCGTGCCCACCCAGGATATGATCCTGGGCAGCTACTATCTGACCATGGTGAACCAGGGCGACAAGGGCGAGGGCAAGGTCTTCCGCGATGAGGACGAGGCCATCATGGCCTACGCCAGCAAGGCCATCACCCTGCAGGCTCCCATCAAGGTGCGCCGCACCCGCGAGGTGAACGGCGAAATGCGCTCCAAGCTGGTGGACACCACCGTGGGCCGCATCATCTTCAACCAGCCCATCCCCCAGGACCTGGGCTATGTGGACCGCAGCGACCCCGAGACCATGTTCAACTTCGAGGTGGACTTCCAGGTCACCAAGAAGAACCTGCCGGACATTATCAGCCGCTGCCTTGCCATCCACGGCACCAAGCCCACCAGCGAGATGCTGGACCGCATCAAGGCCCAGGGCTACAAGTACTCCACCATCAGCGGCATCACCGTGGCTGTGTGCGACGCGGTCATCCCGCCCAGCAAGCCCGAGCTGCTGGCCGAGGCCGACGAGCGGGTGAGCAAGGTCATCAAGCAGTTCAACCGCGGTCTTATCTCCAACGAGGAGCGCTACAACAGCGTCATCCAGATCTGGCAGGAGACCACCGACAAGGTGTCCAAGGCTCTGGCCGACAACCTGGAGGAGCGCAACCCCATCTTCATGATGGCGGACTCCGGCGCCCGAGGCTCCATGAACCAGATCAAGCAGCTGGCCGGCATGCGCGGCCTGCTGGCCAACACCGCCGGCAAGACCATCGAGATGCCCATCCGCGCCAACTACCGCGAAGGCCTGAACATTCTGGAATACTTCGTTTCCAGCCGCGGCGCCCGCAAAGGCCTGGCCGACACCGCCCTGCGCACCGCCGACTCCGGCTACCTGACCCGCCGCCTGGTGGACGTGTCTCAGGACGTCATCATCCGCGAGGAGGACTGCGGCGCCACCGAGGGCATCGTGGTCAGCGACATCCGGGAGGGCAAGGAGGAGATCGAGTCCT